>JBEKRJ010000071.1:0-12039 GCA_049518835.1 Solirubrobacteraceae bacterium | reverse complement strand
GCGCTTGCCCAACCCGGAACACCCGCCAAGAAGCTCTTCTTTGTCGGGCCCCCCGGCCGAAGTAGAATCCATGCACAGGAACGTCAGTAGAGGCGTTCTTCCGTTGGGACCGAAGCTACTCGCGGCAGCTCGTCGGGTCCCAGCCGTGCGTGCTCAGCTCCCGAACACCATGTTGCCGGCGCCGCACCCGCGAGCAGCGGGCTAGAACGCAGGCGACTGTGGGTCGATCCCGGCCGGCAGTCGGGACTGGGCGGTGGACCGCTAGCGCCGGTCCGGCGAAGGTCTCACCTTCGACCATATGCGAGCCATCCACGGTCTCCATCAGCGGCAGGCCGACCGCGCTGCTGGGCCGGGCGACCGGATCGGGAACCCGGACACCTCATTGGCGCGCATGCACCTCGACAGCGCGGCCGGGAACTCGCGGGCCGTGGCGACCGGTGGACGCATTCGGCTTTGCGCCCGGGCCGCCGCAGGCGGCGAGCGCGACCGCGCAGCTTGTGAGGGCGAGGGCTATCCGTGGGCGGGTCGGGACCTGGTCTCGCCGCCGCCAGGCGCGGTGGCGAGATGCCCGCGGCCGCCGGGGCGATCGGCGCTGCGGGCTGCGTGGCAGCGACCGTGACTGTCAGTGAGGACCCATGCGCGCCTCGCCGTCGATGTGGCGAGTGATGAACACCGCGTCTCGAGCGTAGTGTTCGTAGATGCGAACGTTCGCGCGAGCGCTCGGGCCGACCGTCGTCGCCGTCCTCTTGTGCGTGTCGACGGTCGGCGCGGTCACGCCCGCGCATACGCTCGGCGCCGACCGGCGTGCGGCGATCGCGGCGGCTGACGTGCTCGTGAACGGGGTCGTGCTTCCGCCAGACGCTCGCCGGCAGGCCGCCGAACCGAGTGGCGACGAGCACCAGCTCGCGCGCCCGCTCGAGCTGGTGTTCTATGCGGCTGAGATCGATCTACACGGATTCTGGTCGACCGGCTCCGCGCCGGCCGCGGTCATCGCCGCGGTTGACGCCCACCTCCCGCCCGGCGCTCGGTCGACGGGCTCGGGCTCCTCGTCGGGCAACGGGTCAACCAGCATGTTCGTCTCCTATGCGCTGCCGATCGTGGATCCCTCGGCGCTCGGCCAGCGCGCGCTGATCGTCGACGCGGTGACTTTGCCGGGAGGCATTACTGGCGTCCGCGTGGACGGGATCGTGCGCTACATCGCCCCGCGGCTGCCGGTGCAGCGCATTCCGCATGCGGCGCGCCTGCTCGACATTCGCACGGCGTTTGGCTCACGCGTGCTGCGGTCGCTGACCGTGACCCGCCGCTGGGAGGTGCGCCGCATCGCGGCGGTCGTCGATGGCCTCCCGTTCGCCGATGGATTGCAAGGGATCGCGGTTCCGTGCCCGTTCATCCCGGCGGCCCCGATCGTCACCTTCACGTTTCGTGCCACCGCAGCGGGACGGGCCCTGGCGACAGTGACCGAGGCGGCTGACACACCGGCCAGCGCCAGCCCGTGCACGCTGACGACGCTCACGATCCGCGGCCACCGCGAGCCGCCGCTGCTGCAGGGCGGAGTCCTCCTTCACCGGGCGGGCGCAATCCTCGGCGTGACGCTGACGAGCACGATCACGTCACCTACCTCAGACACGTACGGTCGGGTCAGTGCCGCGGCGCGATGCTCGCCAAAGGCCGTGAAACGGCCTGCCGCGTCGCCCTCGCCCGCCCATACGCGAGATGTCTGTCAGATCCGAGGCGTAAGACGCGCAGCAGCTGACGGACTGCATCGGTGTCTTCCCCTTTCAGCCCGTTTTCGCCCGGTTGCCAGCCATGGCCATTCCCCGTCTCGTCAAGGTGTTCTCGGCCGGACGCGGCCGGCTCGAACCCCAAGTGCAATCCTCGCGTGGCGAGGCCATGGCGCGGCTCGCCGATGGGCGGAGCATCGCGCTCTCGGAACTCGCATGCGGTGACGTCGTGGTCATCGAGCCGGGTGGCGTGATCCCGCGCGACGGCATCGTGATCGACGGGATCGCGCTCGTCGACGAGTCCGCCATCACGGGCGAGTCCGCGCCGGTGATCCGCGAGTCCGCCAGTGACCGCAGTGCCGTCCTCGGCGGGACGCGCGTGCTCACGAACGGGATCGTCGTGAAGATCGACCGGGTCTGACGCTCTGACTGCGCGCGCCCCGGACCGGCCCAGCGTGCGCCCTGATCCTTGACCTGCCGGCGCGAAAGCGGCGCACCGTTGTGCGCGAAGTGGCTCAAGCGGAGCGTGGCGCCTACCCGGCCTCGTCGACCGTCGTCCTGGCCCATCTGGCGTCCGCCCCGCGCGCGTCAACGGACGCGCCACCCGTCGGTCCCCATGCGATCAATTGGGCGGCCGGCCGATGACCGTGCTCGACGCGAGAGCGCGAGCTGCAGTCCAGTCTTCCAAGGCCGGAGCTCCGGATCACGTTGTTTGCAGAAGCGCCGGCACGCCCGATCCGAGTTCCGAAGCGGACGGCGCGGACCTGGGAGGCTGAGCAAACCACGCCGCCGGCTCCAGTGGTTACCGGCCGCCAGCCGCCGCCGGACGACCGTCCGGCGCGGCGCTAACGACACGAGCGGTCCGCGACGTTGGCCCACGCGGCTACCCGCCGCGACCGCCGCTTTCGAGTGGAGGGCCAGGTCGGGCTCGGGAGTGGTGCCATTGGGTGAGGTCGGCCGGCGGGAGTGGTTTGCTGATCAGGAACCCTTGGATGGTGTCGCAGCCGAGAGTCTGAAGCGTTGATAGCTGGCTGTCGGTTTCGACGCCTTCGGCGACGATCGTGACACCGAGCTGGTGGCCGAGTTCGGTCACCATCTGCACGAGCGAGCGGTCTGGGCGTTGGTGGATGTCGGTGATGAAGGAGCGGTCGATCTTGATCACGTCGACGGGGAGGTGTGCGAGTTGGCCGAGCGAGGTGTAGCCGGTGCCGAAGTCGTCGATCGCGATCCGGACGCCCAGCTGGTGCAGCGCCTCGAGCTCGCGGCGGGCGACGATCAGATCCTCGACGAGGACGGTCTCGGTGATCTCGAGCACCAGGCGGGCAGGGTCGACGCCGGTCCGGGCGAGGATCTGGCCGAGGTGCTGCACGAGGCGCCCGCTGACCAGGTGGCGGCCGGAGATGTTGACCGCCACGTACATAGACGCCAGTTCGCCGCTTGTCGACCACTGCGCGAGTTGGCGGGCGGCGGCCGACAGGACCCAGCGGTCCAGGTCGATGATCAGGTCGCTGGCCTCGGCGATCGGTATGAACCGGTCCGGGCGCCACTGTTCGCGGCCGGGGCGGTTCCAGCGCACGAGCGCCTCGACGCCGAGCACGGTCCCCGTTTCAGCCCGGGTGAGCGGCTGGTAATGGAGGACTAGCTCGTCGCTGTCAGGGTGCAGCGCGACCGCGAGCGCCTGTTCGACGTCGGCGCGTTGCAGCAGCGCGCGCTGCAGACTTTCGTCGTATTGCTCCACACAGCAGCGTCCTCGCTGTTTGGCACGGTAGACCGCCAGGTCGGCGCGGGCCAGGAGCTGCATTGGGTCCTCGTGCCCGTCAAGCGCGAGCGCAACGCCGACCGAGGCGCCGACCGTCAGCGACAGGCCGCTGACCTCGATCGGCTCCGACACCGCCTCGATCAGCCGCTTGGCGAGGATGGTCGGGTCCGACGTCTCCTTGAACCGGTCGGTGATGACCACGAACTCATCGCCGCCGACGCGGGCCAGGAGCTCGCCGCCGCGCACCGTGGCGGCCATCTGGGCGGCGACCTTGGCAAGGATGCGGTCCCCGACGCCGTGGCCGTGGGTGTCGTTGGCGCGCTTGAAGTCGTCCAGGTCGAGGTACAGGAGCGCCAGGGGCTCGCCGCTTCGCTGAGCGCGCGCCAGCGCCTTGGTGAGCGCGTCGATCGCGGCTGCGCGGTTGTACAGGCCGGTGAGGGCGTCGTGGGTGGCCTGGTAGGCGAGATCGTGCTGTAGCGCGTCGCGCTCGACGATCGATCCGAGCAGCACAGTGACCGACTCGTGCAGCGACCGACCCAGCTGGCCGGGGACTTGCCGGTCGAGAATCGGGTCGTCAAACGCACAGGCCGCTAACGCCTGCGCCTTGGCTTCCAGGAGCCGCAGGTTCGACACCAGGTCGTTGAGCGCCGCCGACACGACAGCCGTCTCACGGGGTCCTGAGCAGTCGAGCGGATCGAGCTCCAGGACACCATCGACCACCTCCTGCGCCCGTCTGCGCACCCGCGCCAGCGGCCGCGTAATCGACATCGCGAGCAGCGACGCGACAACGAACGAGCTCGCTACCAGCAGCACGCCGCTCAACAGCCGATTCTCGTAGTCGGCGACGACATCCGCACGCAGCCGCGCCGCCGACGCGACCAGCGAGTTCGTCACCGCGCCCATGAACCCGTACAACACCGGCCCGGCGGCGAAGCCGTCTCTGAACGTCGAGTCGATTCTTGCGGCGTCGACCTTCCCGCCCGTCCTCGGCAACCCCTCGCCACCGATGACAGCGGCGATCGCGTCGTTGAAAGCAACCCTCGGCGGGTCGGCCCGCACCGCCATCCACTTGACACGTAGCCCACCGGACGCGTACTCGTCGAGTTGGCCGACCGCCTGCTCGAACAGCGCTTGGTGCTGGTTGAGGCGCGCGAACGCAGCGTCACGCTGCCCCGGAACCGGGAACCACACCTCGCCGAGATCCGACACCAGCCCGGATCCGTTCGCCAAGAGTGAATCAGTTGCCTCCAGCGAGGTCAGATCCATGGTCACCTGCTGGCCGCCGTCACCCAGCTGGGACAGGTCGTTCCGTA
Source organism: Solirubrobacteraceae bacterium (assembly GCA_049518835.1). Taxonomy (GTDB): domain Bacteria; phylum Actinomycetota; class Thermoleophilia; order Solirubrobacterales; family Solirubrobacteraceae; genus Palsa-465. The sequence continues at coordinate 7,246 of JBEKRJ010000071.1, read as the reverse complement.
GCAGCTTGAGCCGCGCCGCGAACTCGCTCACGAACGCGTCAGACAGCTGGCCGTATCCGGCGTCAAGCGCGGCAACGCTCGCTGCGTTGCTGTCGACCTCCTGACGCAAAGCGGCCAACTCGCTCCGGTCGCGACTGGACACCAGTCCGCCCGCACCCGCAATCGCAGCGTCGGTCGCCGCTCGGAGCGCCGCCGTCGAGAGGCCGTTGACCCCCAGCTGACGCATCACCCCCGCGACGTCCTCGCCCTGCTCGCCCGCGAACACCGCGGTGGCCGTCACCGCCCACTCACTGCCGAGTGTCGCGCGGACGCGGACCAGGGCGTTGAGCGCCGGAACCTGACGCTCGATCGTGCTCGCCCGCTCCGAGGTCCGCAACCCGTCGGCGACAAGCGAGCCAACGAACACCGACAGCGCCAGCACCGGAACCAGGACCGCCGCGACAATCCTGGCAGTCACCCCGAACCGCCCGCCCAGACGAGCTCGCGCGCTCTCCGGGGACGCGGCGCCCCCTGCTACAACGCCGATCTCGCTCTCGGCCAGCTCCTCGCGTGCCACCTCGCCGCTCCTGATCTCGTGCCTGGTCACACCGAATCTCATCCATAATGGTCGTCCGCGAGACAGCCGCACTTGACCCTCCGGGCTCGCGACTGAACTAAAGGTGGACGCGCGAGGGCCGACTAGTTGAGCGGCCGGTGTGGGCTGAGTGGCCACCATGGACCGAACGGCCCCGGGCGACGCCGCAGGAACGTCTACAAGCCTGTTGCTCGCTGCGGCGCCGCCTTGGGAATCACCGTTCGGCGATCACTCAACGAACATCGCCTGGCATTCACCGCCGACCGGGGCCACCCGGGACGGCTCTGGCGGCGCATGCGGGGTCGAAGCGTGCTCGGCGGCTCGACGGCCGGTGCGTAGCAACGGTTGCGGGACGGTTCGCGTTGGCTACGCCAGCTCCGCGGCTGGTGGCCCTTCGAGGAGCCACTTGACGTCGACCTCCTCTCCACCGACGTTGCTGACGTCCCAAGGCTCGCTCACCAGGAGCGTATGCAGCATTTGTCCCGAAAGGGGCTCCAGGTGGGACCGCAGCGTCGTGTCATCCGGCATGCCGTCGATGCGAGCTTCGAGCCGAGTCCGGATCTGCCGAAAACGCTCCATCAGGAACTTGATGTCCGCTTCCTTGTCATATGCCCCCTGCTCGCCTTCCGCGATGCCGCGAGCGATCTGGTCCTTGATCGGCCGGGCCTTTCCTTTCGTGTCGGTGGTCACCATGTGTCTCCACGCTCGGGTCTTATGGCGATATTGCAGCATCGCCATCACAGCTTCGTGGCGCAGGAAGTCCGCATCTCGCAACGCGGCGCCATTCCAGGCTGCGGCCAGGGAGCGCGCGAGCGAAATGACTGAGGCGAGTCCGCTGTTGAGTCCGCGCCCTGGCCAGAAGTGAATTGCATTTGCTGCGTCGCCGAGCAGGAACCCGAACGTCCCAGGCACCGTCGAAGTTTTCGGATACAACTGGGTTGTGAAGCGCGATCGTTGCACCAAATCCAGTCGGAAGCCGGTTACCGCGGTGAGGTTCTCGGGGGGGACGCCAAATAACTGCAATCCTTCTTCGACCCGCGCCCAAAAGGCTGATCCCTTCAACAACGCAGGCAGGAAGAGGGCGTCATGTTCACGACAGTAGAACTCGCCACTTGCCCTCAGTTCCAGCAGGCAGGGCTGGGCCTGGATGCACTCTGTGAACACCTGCCGCACCGGGTCGATTCCGACCGCTTCCTTCGACTCCTGGTCGGTCAGGCGCATATTCAGAAAGCCTTCGCCGTACAGTGCGTTCAGCAGGAAGCGGTTCTGGGCCACGGTCAGCAGAACGGCCATCGGGTCCGAGAGCTGGGACTTAACGCGCAGCCCAAGTACCATATCCTGCACCTGCTTACCATCAAGCGCGTACAGTGACGGGTCTCCGACTCCGAACTTATCGACGAAGTGGTCCAGCGTGCGCGAGCGGCTGCCTTCGCAGATGGCGAGCACGTGCTGTCCGGCGAGATCGTCTGGGGCCGCGGCCGGGTCGAAGCGTTCTGGAATGAGTTGGATGCGGTCCGGCTTGTCGTTTGCGATGTCGAGCAACTGATCTTCGAAATAAGCTATGCGGACATTACGCGGCCCCAAGCCCTCGATCGAATCACGGCCCGTGGGCCACATCTCGCAGTAGGCGCCGGGAACGAACACGCGCTCCTGTACTTCGGGCGGGAGCATGGAATACTGGCGGCTCTGGATCGTAACTACTTGCTGGCGGCGGACATTACCCTGGTGGGGTGCCTTCCATACGACCTTGTCGCCTGACCGGATCCAGCGACCGTCGTAGGCCTTGATGAACACGCGTGGACCCATCAGATGTTCCAGTAACAACGCAAAGCTCAGGCCGACCGGTCCGCCCCCTGTCACGGTGACGAGCAAGACCGGCACCGGCGCTGGCGGCGTTATGTGGCCAGCGATCCGAGTGGGAGTCTCAAGCAAAGTGGTCTGCACGCCGGGCGTCTCGAAGCGGAAGGTGTCGCCGCAGATCATGATCTCGTCGCCAGGCTCGAGCATGTGCACGGTCACGCGTTTGCCGTTGACCCAGGTTCCGTTGTTGCTGCCTCGGTCGCGGAGGACATAGCCGTCAGCCTCGCGCCGCAACTCGGCGTGGTAACGCGAGGCGGACGGGCTGGTGAGGAGCACGTCATTCTCATTGGCGCGACCGAAGGTGATCGGCTGGCTGCCGAGCGTAAACCGCTTTCCTTTCAGAACGCCTTTAAGCCCTACGACTGTCGCTATGGGCACGTCGACTCTCGCTCCGGCGTCAGCACCGGCATGGGCGACAGCTCGTCTCACCGGAGCCGAGCGCTCGGAGTCGCGCAGACGCCGTCAATGCGACGAGCGCGTCGCGGCGCGTATGGCGAGCATTCGAGGGCGGTGGTCCGCCGCGCTCGCGTTGCCTGTGATTAGCGAGTTCGCGACCGCTGCCGCGTCGTCCAGCGTGGGCCGAGACAGCGCCCCGCCTCGACAGGCGCGACCGCCGCCGCCAGAGGTCGCACCGCGGCTGTTCGTGCCCTCGCCACCAGGATTCGGTCCTCATCCTCAGACCCCCAACGCTCCACATTCGTTTGCAAACCGCTGCTCGCGCTCCACGAGACAAGATACCAGTGCCTCGCGAATTCTGGCGTTGCGGGGCGGCGGGCAATCCGGCTGTCTGCTAGCCGCCGGGCCCGGCGGCGGCCAGCAATAGCAATGCTGGCATTGCGAGCGAGCTTGTGGTGGTGCGCGCGCGGCCAGCGAGTCGGCGCACGTGTGGGTCGGTCGTGGTGCTCCTGACCGTGGCGACCGGCGCTGCCTCGCTTGCTGCTGCGTGGGGGAGCGGGGAAGGCGTATGATTTCGTGGAGGGTGTGTTTGGGTCCGGGCGTCAGGGACATGACATCATGGGGGCAAGAGACGAAGTAGCGGTTCCCGACTTCCTCGCGATCGGATTGGGGGCCACCGGCATGATGTCGATGCTGTGGGCGGTTGCCGCGGGCCGGACGGCGGTCGGAGTCGAGATGCGCGGCGATCCGTTCCTCGGCGTGCGCTGGAACATCCGCGAGGATCTCTACCACCAACTCGGCCTGATCGACGAGCTGATGCTCCAACGCTACGGCGAGCAGCGGCTCCCGCGCCGCGGCAACGGAAAGCTGTTTCGCCTCGCGGAATGCTTCTACAGCCCGGAGACCTCTGGCGGCGGCATCGTTACCGACGAGATCATCGACGGCTTCGACTCCGACAAGCACGTCGTCGGGACGATTGAGAACATTGAGTTCATCGACGATCGCTGGCGGGGTGGGCGACCAAACCGGATCATCGCGTTACTGGATCCGCCGCGGCTTCCCCGTCATCCCGACCCGCGACGGGTTCGCAGCTCGATCGCGGAGGTACTCGACGGCCCCTCCACGTTCCAGGCTGAAGCCGCCTCGGTTCAAAAGCTGCTCCGGCGTTATCTCGAGCTAATCGAGCAGCAGGATCGCAAGGCGGGGTTCGCGCCGCGAGTGCGGTTGTTCACTCATCATCGCGTGCTTACCGAGCCGGCCGCCGGCTTCATCGAGCTGCCGGACGGTCGTAAAGCCATCCAGATCGAGGTCCTCCAGGAGTTCGACTTCAAAGGCCGGTTCGTCCGCATACGCAAGCCCAGCACCACGACCATCAATCTCGGCGTGCCGGAGCTCTTCATGATCGCCGAGGGGGCCAACAGCACTGACGCCGCTCGCCTGGGCTTCGAGCAGCACGACGTCGAGGTCGACCATCACGACGGCCGCGGGCCGGTGGTGGCTCAGGCGGACTTCGTCGCCGGACTCGTCGAAGTGCTCGTTGGGGGGCGGCTGCGACGGCGCATCTCCTCGGCGTTCGATCACGACGGCCATGAGTACTGGGTGCGCCAGATCGCGGTCGGCCACGAGAACGACCCCCAGGTGGGTTGGGTGCTGGTGCAGGTCCCCGACTTCGAGACCTTCAATCCCGTTCAGGCGGGACTCGTCCGAGCCGGCACGAGCTCCGACGAGCCTGAATACTTCGCTGCCTTCCAGCACCTCTTGTACAACTTCTACATCCAGCAGGCGGCCGAAGTCCTCGAGATCCGCAGCGACGAGCTGCGGCAGGTCCAGATGATCTACGGTCCAAAGTTGTTTAGCCTGGTGGAGCGGGTCGGCGCCGATCCGCTGATCGCCGCTAACGGCATCGTCGCCGGCGATGCGTTCGGCAACGGCCACTTCCTCACCAGCGGCGGCGCGATGACCGGGATGATCGGGCACAGCACCCGCGTGCTCGAATATTGGCAGGCTCGCGATGCGGGCCATCCGCCGGCATCGGCGATCCGAAGGCTCGCCGACAGCATCAGATCCGATACGCACGCATGGCTGGACGTGAGCGCCAAGGAGTACAGCCAGGCCGCTCCGAGCAACTTCGGAGCTGAGCGTGTCGCGAACATAGAACGCGACAGCGGCAACGAGACCAGTGGGCGCGCCGAGACGGCCGAAGCTGCGCGCCGTCAACGCCTCGGGCTGATCCCACTCAACCCGTCGGACTGGAGAAGGCCGTTCATCCATAACGGCAGGGTCATCTCCGAGCTCCCGGAGCTCCTCTCCGAGCATCCCTTGCAGCGTCCCGAGCGCGCTGCGAGTCTCGCTGCGGTGCTGGCCAGGCTTCCGGCCGCCCCCGACGGCGAACAGGCGGAGGCCGAGCTGACACGCATCTCGCAGATCAATGAGCAGCGGATGACCGGCTTCATGCCGGCGATCACGGACGTCGGCCGGGGCGCGGTCGAGCAGGACGACCGCGACAGGACCAAGCTCAGCATCGGCCGCGTCACGCGACAGAGCGCGGCCAGGCACGGGTTCCTCTTCGTGCTCGAAGCCGGCGGTGCAGCGCAGCGCTTCACGCTCGACAAAGACGAGTTGATCATCGGCCGACGCGAACCGCAAAGCGCGATCGCGCCGGACTTGGACCTCGCGGAGTACGACCCACAGCTGACGGTCTCCCGCAGGCACGCGCGAATTGTTCGCAAGCCACCAGGCTTCGCCATCGAAGACCTCGACAGCACCAACAAGACACGGCTGGGCGAGTCGGCGCTTCCGGCTCACCACCTGTACCTGCTCAAAGACGGAGAGAAGATCCGCTTCGGAAACGTGGAGGCTGTATTTCGCATGTTCGCGACCAAAGACCTGTCCGTAGCCCGGTCTTCGCCGTAGCCGATCGACTCACTCGCATACGCCGTCTCGCCAGCGACCGGGGCTCCTCGGCGATCTACATCCTCGTGGCTATGACCGTCGCCGCGCGGGCGATCCGCATACCAAGCAAGCGGCTGTCGTGGAGCATCATCGGCCTTGGTCTCTGGTTGTACGGACTGGGTAACGTCGTGTGGTCGGCCTGGATTGAGCACCTTAAGGTCGTGCCGATCCCGTCCGTATGCGACAGGTTATGGCTCAGCCTCTACCCATTGGCCTACGGTGGGATCGTGACACTCGCTTGGTCGCGGGGGCGCCGCCGCGTCCCGGCCGGCGTTTGGTTGGACGGCATTCATTATCGCCGGCGCGGGCCTCGCCGCCGTTGGGGCAGTCTTCGTCTTTCGGCCCGTTTTCGCCTCGACTACCGGCAGCCCGGCGGCGATCAGCACGGAGTTGGCCTATCCGGTCGGCGACTTGCTCCTCGCCGCGCTCGTGCTCGGCATGCTGGCGCTTCGCGACTGGCGACCCGATCGGACCTGGGGACTGCTGGCCGGCGGTTTTATGATCCTCGCGGTCGCCGATTGCCTATACGCGCTGCAAATCGCCGGTGGGGCAAGCACTCCCACGGCGATGACCAACCTCTGCTACGTCGCCGCTGTCGCGCTGCTGGCGATCGCGGCCTGGCAGCCGGACAGCGAAACGACCCCGGGCCGCTTCGAGGGCTGGTCGGTGCTAGCTGGTACCGGCTTTCTTCGCGGTGGCGGCCTTCGGGCTACTGCAGTATGACCACGCTGTCCGACTCGATCCACTCGCGTTCGGGCTCGCTGACGTGACCCTGCTCGCGGTGTTCGTCCGGATGGCGCTGAGGTTCCGCGACAGCCGCGGTCTGGGCGAGGCGCGTCGGCAGGCGGCGACCGACGAACTCACCGCACTGCCCAATCGACGCACGTTCATGCAGCGGATGGCTAGCTCGATTCGTGCCTCAAGGGTCACCGGACAGGAGCTGTGGGTGGTGATGCTGGACTTGGACAATTTCAAAGAGCTCAACGACACGCTCGGACACAACGCGGGCGACGCGCTGCTGCGCCTAATCGGCCCCCGGCTCGAGGCAGTCCTGCGCGCGACGGACACGGTCGCTCGACTTGGCGGCGATGAGTTCGCCGTCCTGCTCCAACCGGGCATCTCAGAGCACGGTGCGCGCGAAGTCGCCGAGAAGATCCTGCGCTCGCTCCACGAGCCGTTCGAGGTCGCACGGCTAGCCCTCCGGCTCACCGCGAGCATTCGTATGGCGGCCTTCCCCACGCATGCCCAGGACGACGAAGAGCTGCTCTCTCGGGCAGACTTCGCCATGTACCAGGCCAAGGCACAGCGTCGCGGGTTCCAGGTCTACGCGAGCGACAGCGACACCAGTTCGCCGGAGCGCCTCTCGCTGACAGCCGAGCTCGCCGACGCCCTCGCTGGCGATGGAATCGAAGTCCACTTCCAGCCAAAAGCAGACATCTTTTCGCGCAGAATCCGAGGCCTCGA
>JBEKRJ010000070.1:0-12111 GCA_049518835.1 Solirubrobacteraceae bacterium | reverse complement strand
GGGGCAGCTCCCGCAGCACCGTGAAGTCGAGATCGCCGTAGTTGCTCAGCGCGAGCGTCCTCGGGATCGGCGTCGCGGTCATGTGCAGCGCATGCGGGCTGTACTCGCCGGGCCCCTTGGCGTCAAGCGCCGCGCGCTGGCGCACGCCAAAGCGGTGCTGCTCGTCGACGACCGCGACCCCGAGCCGCGCAAACTGGACCGCGTCCTCGATCAGCGCGTGCGTGCCGACGATCAGCGACAGCTCCCCGGTCGCAAGCTTGGCCAGCAGGTCGGCCCGCCGGCGCCCGGGGGTCGAGCCGGTCAGCAGCCCGGCGGGCACCGCCTCGCCCCCCATCAGCGCCTGGAGCGTGGCGAAGTGCTGGTCGGCCAGCGTCTCGGTCGGCGCCATCAGCGCCCCCTGGTAGCCATGCTCGACCGCTCGCAGCAGCGCATACAGCGCCACGACCGTCTTGCCCGACCCGACCTCGCCCATCAGCAACCGCTGCATCGGCTGGGGCTGCGCGAGGTCGCCGTCGATCTGCGTCAGCGCCCGCTGCTGATCGCCGGTCAGCGGGAACGGCAGCATCGTCGCCAGCCAGCGCGCGGTCAGCTCTTGCTCGCCGGCGAGCATCGGCGCGCTCCCATGCGCATGGCGCTGGCGACGTCGGCGCAGCAGCGCCAGTTGCACGAGCAGCAGCTCGTCGAACGCCAGCCGGCGCCGGCCGGCCTCCTGATCGCCGTCGCCGATCGGGAAGTGGGCCGCGGCGAGCGCCCCGGGCCGGTCGGGCAGCCGCTCGCGCGCCCGCAGGCGCCCGGGCAGCGGCTCGACCACCTCGGCGACCTCGCCGGCGTGCCGGCGCGCGAGCGCGAGGATCTGGGTCGAGGACAGGCCGTCGGTCGCGGCATAGTGCGCGACCGTGCCGTCCCCCGCGGTCTCGAGCGTCGTGCGCGCGTGCGCCTGGACGGCGAACCGGTTGCGCGTCTGATACTTGCCGTGCAGCACCAGCCGCGTCCCAGGCGGGTACTTGTCGACCAGCCACGGCTGGTTGAAGAACGTCGCCTGGAGCGCGCCGGTGCCGTCGGCGACGGTCGCCTCGACGAGCGGCCGCATCCCCCGCCGGCGCACCGGTCGCGAGGCGATGCTGCGCACCTCGACGACGACGGTCGCGTTCTCGCCCTCGGCCAGCTGCGCCACCGACCGCGACTCGCGCCGGTCGCGGGGCAGGTGCTCGAGCAGGTCGCCGACCGTCCGCAGCCCCAGCGCCTGCGCTCCCTGCTGGGCCTTGGCGCCGTCGAGCTCGCCGGCGAGCTCGAGCGCCAGCCGCGAGGGCCGGGGGTAGCGGATCGAGACGCCCTCGAGCTCGTCGGCGAGCAGCGGGCGGGAGGTGGCGAACGCGAACGGGGTCACCGGTCGCGGTTGATCATGACGCGCGCCGCGGCGGCGAGCGGCGCAACGCGTCGAGCTCGGCCAGCAACGCCCGCGGTTCGCGCTCGATCCGCCGCTGGGTGACCCGCAGCACGCCGCAGCCGGCCAGTTGCAGCCGCGCGTCGCGGCGGCGGTCGGCCTCGAAGCGCTCGCGTGACTTGTGAAACGTCCAGCTGTCGAGCTCGACGACCAGTCCCGGCCAGTACAGGTCGACGAGCGCGCCGGCGACGAGCACGTTGGCGCTCGGCTCGGGGACGCCCGCCTCCCGGATCAGCGCCAGGAAGCGGCGCTCGAGCTCTGAGCGCGTCCACGGGACCGGGCCGACGATCTCGGCCAGCACGCTTCGCAGCCGCTTGACGCCGGCGCGCCCCACGGTCCGGGCGCACAGCTCGTCCACTGCACGCCGATCGAACAGCTCGCGCCGCTCGGCCGCCTCGATCGCGAGCCGCAGCTGTTGGCGATGGGCGATCTCGGCGTAGTCCAGCAGCGTCCGCGCGAGCGATGTGACCGGGATCGCGTCGAGCACCGCGCGATCGGTGGCGTGCAGGCTGTGGACATTGTGGACCCTGATGCCGCCTTGGCCGCGACGGGTGCGACCAGGGACCGTCACATCGAGCGGCCCGCTCGCCACCGGGCGCAGCTCCCACAACGCGACCGCCGCGCGGTGGCTGAGCACGGCGTCGGGACCGCACGCGAGCACCGCGGCCAGCCTGCGACCGGAGCGCGTCAGCCGAGCGTGCCCGACCGCGTACACGCCGCGGTACACGGGATGCAACCGCCCGCCGTCAATCCGGGTCTGGATCGCGTGGCGACTAAGCCCCAGGGTGAGCAACTGCCGCCGGACCACCACGCCATGCTGCAACGCCGCCAGCCGGGCGAGCCGCACTTCGGGTGGACGACTTTTTGCCCCTATATCCGGCACTCGATCGTCCACCCCCTAAGCGTGGCACCGCCGGCGCGCCGAACTGCGACAAAAGTGCGAAAATCACTCCGCTGACAGCAGCCACCAGTAGCTGGGCTGGCCGCCGTAGGAAAGCTCGAACTCGACCTCGCCGGCAGCGAGCGCCGCCACGGCCTCGTCGTCCAGCGGCGCGCCGGCGCCACGCAGGCAGGTGATCAGCTCCGCCTGGTCGGCCAACCGCTCGAGCACGACCCGCAGCGTCTCCCGCGGCCGCCCCCAGGCGACGATCTCGTCGTCGACGAAGCCGACCGCGTCGCCCTCGACGAAGCGCCGGGCCGCATCGTCGCGCGCGGCCGGCGCCACCGCCCCGGTCCGCACCCGCGCCAACGTCGTGGCCATCGCCGCCGCATTCAAGGCAGCCCCCCGAGCGGGGTCGAGGCTGACCGCGGCCGCCAGCCCCGCCTGCAGCGAGCGCGACGGGACCACCAGCACGGTCTTATCGGACAGCTCGGCGGCGCGCTCGGCGGCCATCTCGACATTCGGGCTGTTGGGCAGCACGACGACCTCCTCGACGCCAAGCGCATGGATCGCCGCGAGCAGGTCATACGTCGAGGGGTTCAGCGTCGGCCCGCCGTCCAGGACCCGCACGCCCAGGCTCTCGAACAGCGACCGCATCCCGTCACCGGTCGCGACCGCCAGCGCCGCGCAGATCGCCGCGGGCGAGCGGGAGACAGCGCTCGTCAGCCGCTGCTGGCGGTGGGCGACCTGCTCCCGCATGTCGGCCACGTCGAGATGCGAGACCGCGCCGGCACCGGCGAACAGGGCCGTCGCGGCGTTCGGCTCGTCGGTGTGCAGGTGCACCTTCAGGGTCGTCGCGTCGCCGACGACCAGCACCGAGTCGCCGAGCTGCTCGAGCGCGAGCGCAAACGCCCGGCCGTCCAGCGCGTTCCCGGTGACGGCGAAGTTCGTGCAGTACCGGTACGTCGAAGAGGCGTGTTGGGGATGCGTGACCCGCGGGGCGGCGTGGTGCTCGAGCAGCGGCGGTCCCGAGCCGCGCAAAGCGCCGAGGATCCCCGCCAGCAGGACCGTGACCGCGTAGCCGCCGGCGTCGACGACCCCTGCCTCGCGCAGCACCGGCAGCAGCTCCGGCCCGCGCCTGACCGACTCCTCGCCGGCGAGCAGCGCACGCTCGATCACCAACGCGATCACCGCGTTCTGCTCCTCCGGGGTCGCCTCGGGCCCGAGCCGGGCGCCCTCGATGTGCGCCAGGTCGGAGGCCATCTGCACGGCCATCTCGCGCACGACGGTCAGGATCGTCCCCTCGGCCGGCTCGCGCACCGAGCCGTAGGCCTGGTCGGCGGCCCGCGCCATCGCCGCCGTGATCAGCACCGGATCGACCAGCTCGCCGGGCCGGCTGGCGAGCTCCTCGGCCGCGCCGCGGATCAGCTGCGAGAGGATCACGCCCGAGTTCCCGCGCGCGCCGAGCAGCGCCGCGCGCGCCACCGACGCGACGATCTCGTCCCTCGAGACCTCGTCGATCCCGTGCACCGAGGAGGAGGCGCCGGCGAGGCGGTCGAGCTCCTGCAACACCGCCCGCAGCGTCAGCACCATGTTGTCGCCCGTGTCGCCGTCGGCAACCGGGAACACGTTGAGGTCGTTGACCTCCTCGCGGCGTGCCTCGAGCTCCGCAAGGCCCGCCTCGACCACCGCCCGGAAGCGGACGATGCTCGAGTCAGACACCTGCGGCCGCGACAGATCTCGCGACGGCGCGGTCACTAGCGAGCTTTTGTGACCTTGCCGGCCTTCAGGCAGCGGGTGCACACGTACACGCGGCGGGGCGTCCCGCCGTCGTCGATCCGCACGCGCTGCAGGTTCGGGTCAAAGCGCCGCTTGGTCGCCACCATCGAGTGGCTGCGGCTGTTGCCGAACGAGGGGCCTTTGGCACAGACGTGGCAAACCTTGGGCATCGGCGACGAGTATAGGCAGTTGGTCGGTCGTGCACGCCGGCCGATTGACGAGACGATCCGCGGGTACTAGGGTCGCAGTGACCGTGAGGCCCCCGCAGGCCCCTGCCTTGCCGGCGCGCTACGAGATCCGCCGCCACATCGCCAGCGGCGGCACCGCCTCGGTGTGGTGCGCGCAGGACACGCTGCTGCGCCGTTCGGTCGCGATCAAGATCCTGGGCCGCGAGCTCGCCCGCGACGACAACGCGGTCCGCCGCTTCAACCGCGAGGCGCGCGCCGCGGCGCGCCTCTCGGGCCACCCGCACGTGGTCCGGATCTACGACGTCGGCGAGACCGGCGGACGCCCGTACATCGTGATGGAGCACCTCGCGGGCGGCACGGTCGCCGACGCGATCCGGGTCGGGGCGGTGCAGCGCGACGACGCGATCCGCTGGCTGCGCGAGGCCGCGGCGGCGCTCGACTACGCCCACGCCCACGGCGTCGTACACCGCGACATCAAGCCCGGCAACCTGCTGCTGGCCGGCGACCGCAGCCTGTATGTCGCGGACTTCGGCATCGCCCAGGTCGCGAGCGAAGACACGCTCACCAGCGCCGGTCAGCTGCTGGGGACCGCCGCCTACCTGTCGCCTGAGCAGGCGCTCGGATTGCCCGCGACCGACGCATCCGATCGCTACGCGCTCGCGGTCGCCGCATACGAGCTGCTCGTCGGCGCGCGCCCGTTCGCCGCCGAGCACTTTGCCGCGCAAGCGCGCCAGCACATCGAGTGCGATCCGCCGCGCGCAAGCCGCGCCAACCGCGCGCTGCCGCGGGCGCTCGACGCGGTCCTGATCCGCGGGATGGCGAAGCGCCCGGCCGACCGCTGGCCGACCGCGCAGGCGTTCGTCGCGGCGTTGGAGGCGGCGCTGGGCAAGCGCGCGGCAGCCGCCCGCCTGCCGACGCGCGCCGCGGCGCTGGCTGCGCTCACGGCCGCCTGCGCGGCGCTTGCGGTCGTGCTCGCGACCGGCGGCGCGCGTCCCTCGGCGGCGCGTCGCACGCCGGTCATCGCCGCCGCGCCCCGGGCCGCCACGCACCCCGTCGCGACTGCCGCCGCCGCGTCGCGCCCCCGGCCCAAGCCGCCACCGCGCCCAGCGCCGGCGACCGCCGCCGCGCTCGAGGCGCGCGGGCATCAGCTGATGCTCGACGGCGACTTCACGCAGGCGGTCGGCGTGCTCCAGCAGGCGGTCGCTGCGGCCGCGCCGGGGGACCTCGAGTACGCCTACGCGCTGTACGACCTCGGCCGCTCGCTGCTCTTGGCGGGCGATCCGGCAGCCGCGATCCCGGTGCTCGAACGCCGGCTGCAGATCCCCAATCAGACCCCGGTCGTGTTGACCGAGCTGCGGCTCGCCCAGCAGGCGGCCGGCGAGGGCACGCCGCCGAGCGACGAGAGCGCGCCGCCGAGCAGGCCAGTCGCGCCGGTGAAGGCGCGCGGACGCGTCGTCCGCAAAGTCCACGGCCCGTTCGCGTCCGCGGCCGGCGCCGATCAAGGGGCGTGACTGGCGATGGCACGACCCAATCGACGCGCCACCGCCCAGCGGCCAAGCCACAGGCCTTCGAGGTCAGCGCGCCGGCGTCGCGAGCTGCTCCTTGATCGCCAGCGTCGCGAGCACCGCCTCGGCCGCGTGGCGGCCGCTGTCGCGCTTGGTGCCGCCCTGGACGCGATCCAACGCCTGCTGGCATGAGTCGACGGTCAGCAACCCGAACCCGCACGGGACGCCGGTCTGCAGCTGCACCTGTTGGATCCCGCGGGCGGCCTCGCCGCAGACGTAGTCGTAGTGGTCGGTCTCGCCGCGGATCACCGCGCCGAGGCACACGACCGCCACGTAGCGCCCCGAGTGGGCGGCGTACATCGCCGCGAGCGGCAGCTCGAACGCGCCCGGGACCTCGAACCGGTCGACGGCGGCGATCCCGTGCTCGGCCAGCGCCGCGCGCGCGCCAGCCTCGAGCTTGTCGGCGAGCTGCTCATAGAAGCGCGCCACGCACAGCGCGACGCGCCGCTGCGAGTCAGGCACCTTCGCGACGTCGGTCGTGTTCGGCCTCGTCGTGCAGCATCTGTTCGTCCAGCGCCAGCCCCTGGTGGTGCAGCGTATGCCCGAGCCGCTCGCGCTTGGCGCGCAGGTAGGCCTCGTTGTGCGGGTTTGGCACCTGCTGGATCGGGATCTGGTCGGTGACCGACAGCCCGTAGCCGGCCAGGCCCGAGATCTTCTTCGGGTTGTTGGTCAGAATCCGGATGCTGGTGAGGCCGAGGTCGACAAGGATCTGCGCGCCGATCCCGTAGTCGCGCAGGTCGGCGGGGAGGCCGAGGCGCAGGTTGGCGTCGACGGTGTCCAGCCCCTCCTCCTGCAGCTTGTAGGCGCGCAGCTTGTTGAGCAGCCCGATCCCGCGGCCCTCTTGGCTGAGGTACAAGAGCACGCCGAGGCGCTCGGTCTCGATCATCGACAGCGCCGACTCCAGTTGCTCGCCGCAGTCGCAGCGCAGCGAGTGGAACACGTCGCCGGTGAGGCACTCGGAGTGCACGCGCACGAGCACGTCGTCGCATCCGGCGACCTCGCCCTTGACGAGCGCGACGTGATGCTTGTTGTCGACCAACGACCGGTAGCCGACCGCGACGAAGTCGCCAAAGCCGGTCGGCAGCCTCGTCGAGACGACGCGCTCGACGAGCTTCTCGTGGCGGCGCCGGTAGGCGACCAAGTCGGCGACCGTGATCATCTTCAGGTCGTGGCGCTCGCAATAGCCGGCGAGATCCGGCACCCGCGCCATCGAGCCGTCGTCGTTCATGATCTCGCAGATCACGCCGGCGGGGTTCAGCCCCGCCAGCCGCGAGAGGTCGATCGCCGCCTCGGTCTGCCCGACGCGCTCGAGCACGCCACCGTGCTTGGCCTTCAGGGGGAACACGTGGCCCGGCTGCACGAGGTCACGGGGGCTGGCCTTGGGGTCGATCGCAACCTGGATCGTGCGCGCGCGGTCGGCCGCCGAGATGCCCGTGCTGACGCCCGTGCGAGCCTCGATCGAGACCGTGAACGCGGTCTCGAACGCGGACTCGTTCTTGGCGGCCATCAGGTCGAGGCCGAGCTCGTCGCAGCGCTCGGGCGTCAGCGCCAGGCAGATCAGCCCGCGCCCCTCCTTGGCCATGAAGTTGATCGCCTCGGGCGTGACGAACTGCGCTGCCATCGTCAGGTCGCCCTCGTTCTCGCGATCGACGTCGTCGACGACGACGACCATCTTCCCCTGACGGACGTCCTCGAGCGCGTCCTCGATCGTCGCAAACGGCGCCCTGACCGAGCTCATGCGCCGCCCCCGATCAGCTTCTCCACGTACTTAGCGAGCACGTCCACCTCCAGGTTCACTTTCGTTCCGGCCTGCGCGGCGCCGAGATTGGTCCGTTGCAGGGTTTCAGGGATCAACGAGACGGTAAACGACCGCTCGTCGATCGACGCGACCGTCAACGACACGCCGTCGACGGCGATCGACCCCTTCTGCACGACGTAGCGCAGCAACTGCGCCGGCGCCTCGATCGCCAGCCGCCGCGCGAATCCGTCCGGCGCGACCGCGACCACCGTGCCGAGGTCGTCGACGTGCCCCTGGACGAGATGGCCGCCGAGCCGGTCGGCGGCCCGTACCGGCAGCTCGAGGTTGACCTCGCTCCCGGTCCCCGCGTCGGCGAGCGAACTGCGCGCGAGCGTCTCGTTCATTACCTCGGCCGCAAACGACTCGTCGTCGATCGCGGTCGCCGTCAGGCACACGCCGTTGACCGCGATCGAGTCGCCCTCCTGCAGCTCCTGCGAGAGCGCCGTCGCGACCGTCAGGCGCACGCCGTCGCCGGAGCGCTGCACCGCTGCCACCTGCCCGAGGCCGCCGACGATTCCGGTGAACATCACCAATCCTTCATTCGGGCCGAGATCAAGAGGTCCTCGCCGACCCGCTCGCATTCGAGCGTCAGCGCGCGCGGCGCGTCAGCGATCATCTCCGCGCCCTCGCCCTCGAGCGGGTCGCGGGCGGCCTTGCCTCCGAGCACGATCGGCGCCAGGAACAGGCGGATCTCGTCGACCTCGCCGGCCTCCTGGAAGGCGCCGGCGAGGCGCGGGCCGCCCTCGAGCAGGATCGACGCAACACCGGTGGCACCGAGCTGGTCCAGCGCCGAGCAGACACGCGCCGGCTGGTTCTCGCCCGGCGCAACGACGATGTCGACTCCGTGCGTCTGCAGTGCGTCGGTCGCCGCCCGCGGCGCGGCGCGGGAGACCACGACCGTCACCGGGATCCGCCGCGCGTCGCGCACGAGCTTGGAGGCCAGCGGCAGCCGCGCGATCGAATCGAACACCACCCGCCGCGGCTGGCGCTCGACGCCCTCAACGCGCGCGGTCAGCTGCGGGTCGTCGGCAAGCGCAGTCCCGATCCCGACCGCGACGGCGTCGCACTCGGCGCGCCAGTGGTGCGCGCGATAGCGGCTCGCCTCGCCGGAGATCCACTTCGAGTCGCCGCTGCGGGTCGCGACCTTGCCGTCGAGCGTCATCGCCGACTTGAACAGGACCCACGGGCGGCCGGTCCGCGCATGCTTGCGAAACGGCTGGTTGAGCAGACGCGCGCGCGACGCCAGGTCGCCGTCGGCCACGACCACCTCGACGCCCTCGTCGCGCAGGATCCCGAGCCCGCGCCCGCTCGCGTGCTCGCTCGGGTCATCGGATGCGATCACGACGCGCGCGATCCCAGCTTCGCGAATCGCGTCGGTGCAGGGCGGTGTCTTGCCTTGGTGACAGCACGGCTCCAGTGACACGTAGATCGTCGCGCCCGCGAGGTCGCGCCCACCGGTCGCCGCGATCGCCTCGACCTCCGCGTGCGGGCCGCCGAAGCGCTGGTGAAAGCCCTCGCCCGCGACCTCTTCGCCGAACGCGATCACCGCTCCCACGAGCGGGTTGGGGTTCACCCGGCCTCTGCCCTGCTCGGCCAGCTCGATCGCCCGTGCGAGGTGGCGGCGATCGATATCGCGCTTGAAGGGCATGATCCCACTGGAGAATAGGGCCGTCGCCAAGCGGCCGGGGTCATCCGCACTCACCCCCCGTCAGCTGGTAGACGCTGATCTCGGGGCCCGGGAGGCGGTACTGGCGCGGGTAGTAGTCGATCGACCAATCGAAGTTGAACGGAACGGAGTTCGCGCCCGGCGCGAACGGGCTGACGTGGTAGCGCAGCCGCGCCTGCGTGGCCAGCGCGGCGTAGTACGCGATCGCGTTGGGCACGGCGTGCGGCTGCGCAAACGCGCGGCCGGCCTGCAGCGACCCGACCACCAGCCAGCAATAGCCGCTGCGCGTGTACTCGTCCAGCAGCGCCGGACGCAGCGTGCGCTCGTACTCGTCGATCAGCACGTAGCGGCGCTCGCCGTCGGGCAGCGGGTTGCCGCGCTCGTCGATGTCGGTCAGCCAGGTCGGATAGCGCGTCCAGCGCTCGCCGCTCGGCGTCACGGCCAGCGAACGGCCGACGTCGGTCGCCCAGTCGTCCGGCACGACCGGCTCGATCACGACCTTCGCCCCGGCTGGGACGTGGGCGACCATCCAGGCGCGCGTCAGGTTGCGGGTGTCGGGGCGCGACAGCACGACGTCGTTGTGGAGCACCGTGACCAAGCTCTGGGCCAGCAGCAGGATCGCGACGACCGCGCCCAGCAGCGGTGCGGGCACGCTGCGCGCACGCGCCAGCGATCGCACGAGCTCGACCGCGCCGTACGCGCCGGCGAACGCCATGATCGGGAAGATCGGCATCAGCCAGCGGCCGAAGAATCGCTGCTGCTCGCCCATGAACACGATGAACGCGATCGGCGCGGGCACCAGCACGAGCGCGAGCGCGACCTGCCGGCGGGCCGCCATCAGCACCCCGCCGGCGACCGCCGCGACCGTCGGCCCCCAGCCCAGCCCCCACGTGAACGTCCACAGGTAGTAGCCAATGCCGCTGCCCGGGCTGGTGATTCCCAGCTTGACCGGCTCCTGTGCCCCGGCGGCGAGCGACGCCTGCTGGGCGACGCCGGACCGGAAGGCGGAGAAGTCCAGCACCGCGTACGGGTTCGCGATCACGAACGCGGCCAGCGCGATCGCCAGCGCAAGCCCGCAGCGCTTCGCGACCGCCCACGGTTGGCGTCCGGCGACGGCCTGGCCGGCAGACGCCGCGAGCAGGCACAGGAGCGTGATTCCGCCCGTGTACTTGGTCGCCGCCGCCAGCCCGATGCCGACCCCCGCGAGCACGTAGTCGCGACGTCCGCCACCGCGGTAGACCCCTGCGATCCCATACAGCGACAGCGCCACCGGCGCCAGCGTCGGCACGTCGTTGAGCGCCAGGTGGCTGTAGAAGATCGGCAGGAACGCGAGCCCGAAGATCGCCGCCGCCAGCAACGCGACCGTGCGGTCCAGCAGCCGCGCCCCCGCGAGATAGGTCAGCCACACGGCAAGCGTCCCCAGCAGCGCCGCGACCACGCGGGCGATCACGAACACCTCGGTCGGATTGGTCGTGTATACGCGGGTGGCCGCGTCGGCACTGCCGAACCACAGCTCGAACACGACCTCCAGCAGGTACGAGTAGGCCGGCGGGTTGAGGAAGTACTGCGGGTTGAGGTCGTGGGAGAAGAACCCGATCGCCCGCGGCACGAAATGGGTCGCCTCGTCGGAGTTGTAGCTGTACGGCAGGCCCTGCTTGATCCCCCACAGGCGCAGCAGCAAGGTGGCGATCAGCAGCACCGCGAGCGCCGCCCGGTGGCGTTGGGCCTCGCCGCTGCGGCCCCGCTCGGGGGCGGGTCGCAGCTGGCGCAGCCGAAGCGCAAGCGCGCTGATTTCACGCGCCGCTCCTGGCGTTGTCAGCGCCGCCGCATTCATTGCAGTCTGAGTATCTCGCTACCTTGTGTTGGCCAGCGTCGCCGGCAGCATGCCCGATCGACCGGATGTGTCTGCCCCCAAAGCGCACGCGGCGCCCGCGCATGTGATGAAGCTGATCATTCAGATTCCCTGTTTCAACGAAGCGGCTCAGCTACCGCTGACGCTCAGTCACCTCCCCCGCGAGGTCCCCGGCTTCGAGACCGTCGAGTGGCTGGTGATCGACGACGGCTCGACCGACGCGACCGTCGAGATCGCGCGCGCGCACGGCGTCGACCACATCGTCCGCCTGACCAACAACAAGGGGCTCGCGGCCGCTTTCCAGGCCGGCCTCGACGCGGGGCTCAAGCTCGGCGCCGACGTGATCGTCAACACCGACGCCGACAACCAGTACGAGGGCGCCGACGTGCCAAGGCTGGTCGAGCCGATCGTGCGCGGCGAGGCCGACATGGTCGTCGGCGACCGGCAGGTGATGACGATCGAGCACTTCTCGCCGGGCAAGAAGCTGCTGCAGCGGCTCGGGTCCTGGGTCGTGCGCCAAGCGTCCTCGACTCACATCCCGGACACCACCTCGGGGTTTCGCGCCTACAACCGCGAGGCGGCGCTGCAGATGCAGGCCGTGTCGAGGTTCACGTACACGCTGGAGACGATCATCCAGGCCGGCAAGCTGCTGGTCGCACTCGATCACGTGCCGATCCGCACCAACCCCAAGACACGTGAATCGCGACTGTTTCCTTCGGTCGGCGCGTACGTGCGCCGCAACGCGCTGTCGATCTTCCGTGTCTACTCGCAGTACCAGCCGCTGAAGGTGTTCTGGACGATCGCGGTCGTGATGGCCGTGCCGGCGGTGGCGCTGTTCATCCGCTTCCTGATCACTTTCATCGAGCATCCACACTCGAGTCACTACACGCAGTCGCTGATCTTCGCGGCGGTGCTGTTCAACGCGGCGATGCTGTTCGG
>JBEKRJ010000069.1:0-12118 GCA_049518835.1 Solirubrobacteraceae bacterium | reverse complement strand
GACTCCTCCGCGGTCCCGATCAGATCCCGTGCCTCGCGTCCGTCCTCCCCGAGCACTCCGATGCCGATGCTGACGGTCATCGGTACGTCGCGCCAATCGGCGGCCGAACCCACCTGCCCGGCGATCCTCGAACCAAGGGCCTGGACTCCCGCACGGTCTGTGTCGCGCGCAACGATCCACGCACGGCCGGTGCCGTCCAAGACGAGCGCGTCCTGCCGGCGAACCGCCGCGCGGACGGCGTGGACAAATGTGGCGACCAGCACGTCGACGGTGGCCACCGGCTCGGCCGCGGTCAGCCGCTCGATGTCGTCGAGCTCGATCAGCAGCAGCGCGACGGAGCCGCCGACCTGCTCGCAGCGGTGAAGCTCGGCCTCGAGCATGCCGAGCGACGATGTACTCGCTGCCAGATCGAGCGGGCCGCGCCGCCCTCGTGCGACGCAGTCGGCGGCCGCTCGTCGCAGTGATCCACAGCCGCCCCGCGGACCGACTCAATCACGAGCACGAGCCGCTCCGCCAGCTCCGACACCTGCTCAGCCTCGGGGCGAACGAGCTCGTCGCGCACTGCCCTCCAGAGCACCGCGTGCAGCACATCCACCGCGCGTGAGGACTCGGACGCTCGGCGTGCCCCGGCGAGCTCGCCGGTCCGCGCGACGAGGCCCTCGAGCGAGCCGCCGGGCTCGATCCGGCGCAACTCACGCTCGTCGGCGAGGGCGCGCAGCACCGCTTCGCAGATATGCGGGCCATCGTGCACGAGGTCGGAGGCGAGGAGCTCGGGGGCGCGGTCGAGCTCGGTCTGCTCGAGCAACGCCAGCAGCCATCCTTTCGCGATGTCATCGACCCGCGGCAGCAGGGCATCGATCGGGGCGTCGGCGACAGGCCGCGCGTGGCGCCGCCTGGGCGCGCCCGACTCCATGGCTGGCTTTGTAGCAGCCGCAGAGGTGGTCGCCACCAGGAACAATGTCGGGGTGGCATCAGAGGCGATCTCGATCATCGAGGCCCGCAACCGGGTCCTGCAGGCCAGCAAGCCGCTGGGGCACGAGACGGTTGCGGTCGAGCAGGCGCTGGACCGCGTGCTTGCGCAGGATGTCCGTGCGGCCGGCGACGTGCCCCCGTTTGCGTCGTCGGCGATGGACGGCTACGCGCTCAAGGCCGGCCCCGCTGGACGCCGGCTGAGGGTCATCGGCGAGTCACGCGCAGGGGCCCCGGCGGCTGACACGCTGGAGAGCGACGAGGCGATCCGAATCTCCACCGGCGCCGCCGTGCCGCCGGATGCCGACGCAGTAATCCGTCAGGAGGACGTCGACACAGTGCCACGACAACGCGGCACGACCACGACCACCCCCCACGCCGACACCACCACGACCACCCCCCACGACGACATCGCTGCCGGGATCCGCGGACGGGACGTCGACATCGCGAAGCAGGTGATCGTCACCAAGGTCGCGCTCGCGACGGGCGAGAACGTCCGCGGCGCCGGCGAGGACATGCGGGCCGGTAGCCTGGTCCTGCGCGCCGGGATCACCGTTCGGGCAGCGGAACTGGGCGCGGCGGTTGCCGGCGGGGTAGGCGAGCTCGTGGTTGCGCGCCGCCCGACAGTCGCCGTCCTGGCCACGGGCGATGAGCTCCGGGCTCCCGGCGAACCGTTGGGGCCCGGTCAGATCCACAACTCCAACGCGCCGATGCTGGCGGCGTTGGCGATCCACAGCGGGGCGGTCGTGTTGCCGGCGCAACGACTCGCGGACGACCGCGCGGCGACCGAGGCATCACTGGCGGCGGCGCTCGAGCAGGCCGAGGTGGTGATCGTGTCGGGGGGCGTCTCGGTCGGCCCGCACGATCATGTCAAGCCCGCGCTCGCCAACCTCGGGGTTCGTGAGCACTTCTGGCGGGTTGCGCTGCAGCCCGGAGGACCGACGTGGTTTGGCGAGCGCGACGGCCGACTCGTGTTCGGGCTCCCCGGCAACCCGGTGTCCGCGTTCGTGACCTTCTCGCTGTTCGCTGTGCCCGCGCTGGCAGCGATGCAAGGCGCGACGGCCGACGAGATGCCGGCTTCTGAAGCGATTCTCGGCGTCGCGGTGGCGCGCAACCGGACCCGTGAGCAGGCGCTACGGGTGCGCCTCGAGCGACGCGGCGCGACGATCGTCGCGTTTCCCAACGGCCCGCAGGGCTCGCACATCCTGACCTCGCTCGTGGGGGCCGACGCGCTGGCGCTGATTGCGCCCGGACCGGACGAGGCCCCGGCGGGCATCACGGTGGCGCTCGAGTACCTGCCGCGCTAAAGGCGCGGGCGCTTAGTCCCCGCCGGCGCCACAAACCGGTCAAAATCTTCCCATGAGTCCGATCGGCCGTGCGGTCGCGTTCGTTTCCGTCGTGGTCGCCGCGCGGCGCCGCCGTCAGCGACTGCCGGTTCGTGCCGTGCTCGTCTCGCCGCGGACGTCGACCGTCGTCTCGCGTGACGGCGCCGTGCGCTCGGTCCAGTCGGCCGAGTTCTCGATCGCCGCGCAGGATTTCGAACGACTCTGGACCACGGCCAACCTCGAGAACTTGGCCCGGACTTACTGGCGGTTCTTGACCCGCGTCACGCTTGGCCTGATCCGGGTCGTCTACGGCCGTGACGAGCGATCGGTCGTGCTGGTCGCAAAGCCGCTGACGTTGCTTCGGTTCGAGGCACCGGAATACCAATGGACGGGCGACCGCGGCCACGTTCGGTGGCGGATCCGGGACGGGCTGCTGGTGGCGCGCACGGGCCGCGGGTGCGGCTTTCTCGCGCTCGACGTCCGCCGCGAGGGCGGCCTCGCCGACGGTCGTCAGACGGTACGGGTGGAGGTCGAGGTCGCCAACTTCTACCCCGCGATCGCGGTTGGCTTCAGCATGCCCGTGTACGAGTCGACGCAGTCGTCGATCCACGTGCTCGTCACGCATGCGTTCATGCGCTCGCTGGCGACGCTCGACCTTGCTGAGTCGAAGGTCGGGAGGTTCGCGAACCAGGCGACGCTGGCGGGCCCATCGACGGCCGGCGCCCCGCCTGCGACGGCGACCCCGTCAGCCGAGGCCTCTCAGCCGTAGACCCAAGTTGCAACTGTGGGCCGCAACTTCGCCGTAGAGCATTCGCCGTAGAGCACGCCGCAGCCGAGGCTGCTCAGCTATAGAGCAGCCGCAGCCGTGGAGCCATAGGGAACGCGGCTCAGCCGTACAGCACGCCGGTCAGCGCCCGCAGCTTCGTGCGGTCGTGGCGGGCGGAGACGCGCCGGACCGTCCCCGAGCGTGAGCGCATCACGAGTGATTCGGTCGTCGCGCCGTGGTCGCCCTGATAGCGGACGCCTTGGAGCACGTCGCCGTCGGTCACACCGGTCGCCGAGAAGAACACGTCTTGCCCGGCCACGAGGTCGTCCGCCGTCAGCACGCGCTCGAGGTCGTAGCCGGCATCCAGCGCCGCCTGGCGCTCGGTGTCGTCGCGCGGCCACAGCCGGCCCAGCAGCTGACCGCCGATGCACTTGATCGCGGCGGCGGAGATGACGCCCTCTGGCGTACCGCCGATCCCCCACAGCAGGTCGACCGGGGAGTTGTCGCTGACCGACATCATCGCCGCCGAGACATCGCCGTCCATGATCAGCCGCACGCGGGCACCGGCGTCGCGGACGGACTGCATCATCTCGCGATGGCGATCGCGATCGAGCATCACGACCATCACATCGCGGATGTCTCGGTGCTTGCGCTCGGCGATCAGCGCGAGCGTCTCGGGGAGCGGCCGGTCGAGATCGAGCAGATCGGCGATGTCGGGCGCGCCGGCGATTTTCTCCATGTACACGCACGGTCCAGGATCGAACATCGAGCCGCGCTCGGAGAGGGCGATCACCGCCAGCGCGCTCGGCATCCCGAGCGCGGTCAGGCGGGTCCCCTCGAGCGGATCGACGGCGATGTCGACCTGCGGCGGCGTGCCGTCGCCGATCGTCTCGCCGTTGTAGAGCATCGGCGCCTCGTCCTTCTCACCCTCGCCGATCACGACCACGCCGTCCATCGAGATGCTGTCGAGCACGAGGCGCATCGCGTCGACCGCAGCCTGATCGGCAGCCTCCTTGTCGCCGCGTCCGACCATCCGCGCCGCGGCGAGCGCAGCGCCCTCGGTGACGCGGACGAGCTCCAGCGCGAGGTTGCGGTCAGGACGAGAACGCGCGCTCACAGCTCCCACCCGAGCGTTTGCCCGGCGGCGTAGCCGCGAGTGCACGAGACGGCGGTGATCGGGTCGAGCGTGATCGAGGTCACATGCCAACCATATCCGGAAGTGGTCGATTTGCGCATCGCGCTCGCGTCGAGCTCTCGTTGCGCACTTGAGAAGCGCGGAACGAAAGGTCGAGCTGCAGGCGGCCGCGAGTTGGCATCCTCGCGGAATGCACTTTCGGCGGCTGACGCCAGATCCCGCCCAGGTGGATCTCGACGGGCTGCTCGCGGAGCTCCGTGACGAGCTCGCCGATCGCGCGCCGGCGGGACGCCCGTACACGATCGCGAACTTCATCGCCAGCGCCGACGGGCGCGCCACGCTGGCAGGGCGCTCGGGTCCGCTCGGCGACGACGGCGACCGGGCCATGTTCCACGGCTTGCGTGAGCAAGTCGACGCGGTCCTGGTAGGAACCGGCACGCTACGAGCGGAGCGCTACGGCCGGATCATCGGCAACGCGGCGCGACGCGAGCGGCGCGTCGCGCGTGGCGCGTCCCCTGAGCCGCTGGCGTGCGTGATCACGCGCAGCGGCCAGCTGTCGGCTGAGATCCCGATGTTCGACGTACCGGAGGCGACGATCGTCGTCTTCACCTCGGCGCAGCTCGACCTCAGCAGCCACGCGGCACACATCGATGTGATCAGGCTCGACTCGGCTGAGTTGACGCTGACGGCGGCTCTGCGGCGGCTGCGCGAGGGCTACGGCGTACGGCTGCTGCTGTGCGAAGGCGGCCCGACTTTGTTCGGCGGGCTGCTGCACGAGCGCCTCGTCGACGAGCTGTTCCTGACGACCGCACCGAAGCTTGCCGGCGGCGGCACCAGCCCGACGATCGCGAGCGGGGCCGAGCTCGCGCAACCGCAGGGCCTCGCGCTGAACTGGCTGCTCGAGCGCCACGCCTCGCTGTACGCCCGGTACACGATCGGCTGATCGCGTGCCGACCGCTCGGGATGCGACAATTTCGGCGATGGGCAGTCCGACCGCCACGCCGTCGGCGCTGACCGCAGCGGATGCCGTCGATGCCCTGCGGGACGCACGCGTGCGCACGCTCGCGCTCGTCGAGTCGATTTCCGACGACGACCTCACGCGGATCCACTCGCCGCTGATGAGCCCGCTGGTCTGGGACCTCGGACATATCGCCGCCTATGAGGACCTGTGGCTCGTGCATCGCTACGCTGGGCTGCCGCTGCTGCGCGCGGACCTCGCGACCCTGTACGACGCGTTTGAGACGCCGCGGGCTGAACGCGGAGAGCTGGCACTTCTCGGCCCGGTCGCGGCGCGGCAGTACATGGACGAGGTGCGCGCCCGCACGCTGGCGGTGATCGACCAGCGCGGCATCGGCGACGGCGTGCTGCACGAGATGGTCGTGCGCCACGAGTACCAACACGGCGAGACGATGCTGCAAACGATCGGGCTCGGACGGCTGCACGGCTACGAGCTACACGCCCCGGTCAACGGCCGCGCGCCGGCCCCAAGGGCTCCGGCACCCGCGAGCGCGGCCGCCGGCGCGCCGGCCCCGACGGCCCCGGCACCCGCCACCGCGGCGACCAACGGGCCTGCACCCCCGACGGGGCTGCAGCTGATCGAGGTTCCGGCCGGCGAGTGCACGATCGGCGCGCGCGCCGGCGGGTTCGCCTACGACAACGAGCGCCCGCGCCGGCGCACCGACGTGCGTGGCTATCTGATCGGGCGTACCCCGATCACCAACGCGACCTACCTGCGGTTCGTCGAGGGCGGGGGCTATGAGCGTCGCGAGTGGTGGTCGTATGAGGGCTGGATGTGGAAGGAGGAGTACGACATCACGAGACCGATGGCTTGGACGGCGGACCACGAGCGCGAATGGCGCCTGGGAAGGCTCGAGCCGCTCGCCCCGCACCGGCCCGTCGTCCATCTTTCCTGGTTCGAGGCCGACGCCTTTGCACGCGCACACGGCGCCCGGCTCCCCACCGAGATCGAGTGGGAGAAGGCGGCGACCTGGGATCAGGAGCGAGATCGCGCCCGATCGTTCCCGTGGGGTGACCAGCCGCCGGTCGCGGGTCTTCACGCGACGATCGATCAGCTCGCGCGCGCGCCGGCCGCCGCCGGCGCCTACCCCGACGGGGTGTCGCCGTACGGATGTCTGGGCATGATCGGCGACGTTTGGGAATGGACTGCCAGCGACTTCGCCGCCTACCCCGGGTTCGTTGCATATCCCTACCGCGAGTACTCGGAGGTGTTCTGCGGCGGCGACTACAAGGTCCTGCGCGGCGGCTCGTGGGCGACATGCGCCCGTGTCGCGACGCCCACGTTCCGCAACTGGGATTACCCGCAGCGACGCCAGATCTTCGCCGGCCTGCGCATCGCGAGGGACCTGCCGGCATGAAGGCGCTGCTGTCCACGGACGAGCTGACGATCGAGTCGCTGCTGTCGGAGGCCGAGGAGCGCTCGCTCGCCAACGACGTGCTCGACGGATTGACCAAGCCGTTCAAGGAGCTCCCGCCCAAGCACTTCTACGACGCGCGCGGATCGGAGCTGTTCGAGCGGATCTGCGAGCTGCCCGAGTACTACCCGACGCGGACCGAGCGCCGGATCCTCGAGCAGCGCGCGAGCGAGATCGTCGAGCTGACCGGCGCCGGCGAGCTGGTCGAGCTTGGCTCGGGCTCCGCCGACAAGGCGAGGATCCTGCTCGGCGCGATGGCGGGTGCGGGCACGTTGCGCCGCTACGTGCCGCTCGACGTGTCCGAGAGCGCCGTCCGCGAGGCGGCCGCGCAGCTCGTCGGCGAGTTTCCGCAGCTCCGTGTCCATGGTGTGGTCGGCGACTTCGAGCGCCATCTGGAGCAGATTCCGTCGGGTGACGGCGTGCCGCGGATCGTGGCGCTGCTCGGCGGGACGATCGGCAACTTCCCCCCCGGCACGCGACGTGGCCTGCTGCGCCGGGTCGGGGCGCTGCTCGGTCCCGACGACCGGCTGTTGCTCGGCACCGATCTCGTCAAGGACCCAGCGCGGATCGAGGCAGCCTACGACGATCCCCAGGGCGTCACCGCCGAGTTCAACCGCAACGTGTTGCACGTCCTCAACCGGGAGCTCGCGGCGGACTTCACGCCCGAGGCGTTCGACCACGTCGCGTTCTACGACCGCCGGCACGAGTGGGTCGAGATGCGCCTTCGAGCGCAACGGCCGTGCAGCGTGCTGATCGCGGACCTCGGGCTGCGGGTGGAGTTCGCCGCCGGCGAGGAGCTCCGGACCGAGATCAGCGCCAAGTTCACACGCGCGCGCGTGATCGCCGACTTTCAAGCGGCGGGCCTGGAGCTCGAGCGGTGGCTGACCGACGCCGACGGGCTGTTCGCGCTGTCGCTCGGTCGCCGCGCCGCCGGCGGCGACTCACAGGCCTAGGCCGCGGACGCCCTTCTCGTCCCACCCGAGGTGGTGGGCGAGCTCGTGGCGCAGCGTGCGCGTGACCTGCGCCTTGAGCAGCTCCGGGTCGGAGCCGAAGTCGCGCACCAGCGTGTCTCGGAAGATCACGATCCGATCGTGGAAGTAGTCCTGGGCGACCGTGTCGCCCTGATATAGACCGTATGCGCGGCGCCGGCGACCGCCGTCGGAGACGACGACCGCCACGTGCTCGAGCGCACGGTGAAACTCCAGCGGCAGGTCGTCGATCGCGGCGCGCACGAGCGCTTTGAAGTCCTCCTCGTTGCGGGGATCGAACAGGTCGTCGTCGTCGTCGAGCGGCTCTTCGTAAGCAGCCCACGAGTCCTCGGCAGCGAGCCGCTCGGCGCGCTCGACGAGCGCCTCGAAGTCCTCCTCGGACTCCGGATCGCGCCAGCCAGCGAGGCGGATCATCACCAGCACCACCGCGCCCCCGACGATCACGCCGCCCGCGCCGAACACCGCCAGGCCCTGGATCAGGCGGACCGGCAACCAAGCGCTGAAGCCCGTGATCAGGCTTGCGGCGCCAAGGCCGACGGTCAGCGCCGCGAGCGCTGACAGCAAGATCCGTCGCAGCGTCGGCGGCGTTCCGGACATCGCTAGCGCGGCTTCCCGGGGCGTCGAGTCTTACGGCTCACGGCGAGCGCGGACATACCTCACGAGATCGTACTCGTGCCGCGCTCGCCGCTGTGCGCAATCTCGAGCCGCGCTCGCCTTGTGCCGGATCTGGATGGCGGGCCTAGTACCCCGTGGGGTGGCGGATCACGTAGCTGCCGCCGTCGGCAAGGTTGCCGACCGGGTTTGAGCGCCAGCGCGGCCCGGACCCAATCGGGATGTTGGGTCCGCCGAAGTCCGCCGTGTCGAACGCGATCCCGGCCACGACCACCCACGTGTGGCTGGCATCGGCGTAGACGGTGATCCACTCGCCCGGGCCGTCGGTCCCGTAGGTCTCGAGTTGAACAGAGTCCTCGGGGGAAGCGATCAGCCCGCCGCCGTGCAGCGCGTAGCTGACGGCGCCCGAGCAGTCGTAACCGGTGTCGGTAAAGGACCCGTGGCCGCCACCGAAGATGTACGGCTTGCTGATGATCTGGTTGGCGGCGGCGATCACGGCCTGCACGACCGGGGGCGCGCCGGCGGGCGCAGTCGCGGTCCCGTCGGGATTGATCCGAGCCGTGCCCGTCGGGGACGTGCTCTCGTAGACCGCAACCGCGGCTCCAAGCGCCTGCACGACGGTCGCGCTGACGACGCCGTCGCCGGGCAGGCTGTGCGCCTGCTCGAACGCGATCACGCTGGCCTTCGTCTCCGAGCCGAACTGGTCGTCGACGGCGGTCGGGAACCCGGCGAGCGTCAGGTCGCCCTGCAGCTGGCCGACGTCAGCGCCCTTCATGCCCTGGTGCAGCACGCGGCTGCCGAGCTGCCCGGTAGTGGTCGCGGGGACGGCGCTGCTCGCGGCGGGCTTGGCGCCAGCAACAGGCGCCGCCAGCGCGGCCGACCCGACCGCCGGCGTGAGCGTGAACGGAGCACCGCCGCTGTAGCCGTCTTCGGCGGCCGGCGGAGCCGATTGACGCAACGCGACCACATGGCGCAATTGGCGGACCAAGGATTGGTTGACGATCCCGTTGACGGCGAGCTGGTTGGTGCGCTCGAAGCTGCGCACGTGGGCGTTGGTGATCGGCCCAAATGAGCCGACGGCCGGCGTCGGATAGCCGGCCTCGGTCAGCAGCCGTTGCAGCACGCGCACGTCGGCTCCGCTCATGCCCTGCCTGAGAACGCGGGCGCCAAGGCCCTGCGCAGTGGCGAGCGACGGCGCGGCGAGCGCGAACAAGGTGGCGACGGCGGCCACGCCCGCTGCGCAGGTGGCACGTCGAAGGCACGAGTACGACAAGAGGGCGACCCTTTCTCTTTCTGGCGCCTACGGGGTTAGCTGTCGGGCTCGCGCTGAAAGAGTCGCGCTACGCCAAAATCGGCGATTCGCCCCACGGAGTCGCGAACGGCTCCACTGGGTTCCCCGCTCCCCGGATGCTGGTCAGCCCCGGGGACTCGGCTGGGTATGTATTCGACGCGGCAGCCTATCCAACCTTCACGATCGATGTCGCGTCGCTAAGAGAAATCTAGCGTCGCTAAGCTGGTTTGATGAATTTCGAGTATTCGCCGCAACAGGTCGCCGACCTGCTCGCGCATGGCGAGATTCAGCTGATCGACGTCCGCCAGTCCGACGAACACGAGGCCGGCCGGATCGCCGGTGACCGGCTGATCGAGCTTGGACAGCTGTCTTCAGCGGCACAGACGATCGACCGCGAGCGCCCCGTCGTGTTCTACTGCCGCAGCGGCCAGCGCTCGGCGATGGCCACCGAGGCATTCCGCGGCGCCGGCTTTGACGCCCACAACCTCGCCGGCGGCCTGCTCGACTGGCACGCGGCGGGCTTGCCGCTCGAGCCCGCCGGCGGCTACGTGGCGTAAGCGCGCGCGGAGCGTGGTGATCGCGCCGCCGGACGGGGCCGCCGGGTTGGGCGGCCCCGTCGTGTTGGGGGCGGGGGCATCAGCGTCGGGGGCGAGACGCCAACTGCCCTGCTGACCTCCGGGGGCGCGGAAGGTCATTCTTGGAACGCATCCGTCTAATCAAGGTTGGTGCGTTGGCCAACATTTAATTTACTAAATCCGGAGCGGAGTTTGGGTAAATCGCCGACCACGACGTAAATCGCCGACCACGACCCTAATCTAAGCCACCGTCCACGTGTCGCCGCTGACCAGGAGCTCTGCGAGCCGCTCGTCGGACACCGCGTCCTCGGGCAGCGCCGCGCCGGTGCGCCCGTACACGGGCCGTTGGACGGAGCGGAAGATCCCGATCGGCGTCGGGCCGGTCGGGTCCTCGGCGAGCCGCGCGAGCGAGAACGCAAGCCCGAGATCGCCGCGGTTGGGATCGTGCACGATCAGCGCGTCCTCGCCGGCGTCCTCGACCGAAACGAGCTCGAGCGCCCCGTCCCGTCCCCGGGCGACGCCGCGCTCGCCCCCGGGGCCGAACCGGATCGGCCGTCCCGCCTCGAGCCGGATCTGGTTGACGTCCTTGGCGTCCTTCTCGGTCAGCGCCGCGAACGCGCCGTCGTTGAACACCGGGCAGTTCTGGTAGATCTCGACCAGCGCCGCTCCCTGGTGCTGGGCGGCGGCCCGCAGCACGCCCGTGAGGTGCTGGCGGTCACGGTCGATCGTGCGCGCCACGAACGTCGCCTCAGCGCCAAGCGCCAGCGCGACCGGGTTGAAGGGGTGATCGGCGACCCCGAACGGCGTCGACTTGGTGATCTTGCCAAGCTCGGAGGTCGGCGACGCCTGCCCTTTCGTGAGGCCGTAGATCTGGTTGTTAAACAGCAGGATCTTGATCGGCACGTTGCGGCGCAGCGCGTGGATCAGATGGTTGCCGCCGATCGACAGCGAGTCGCCGTCGCCGCTCACGACCCAGATCGAGAGGTCCTCTCGCATCGCCGCGAGGCCGGTCGCGAGTGCCGGCGCGCGGCCGTGGATCCCGTGCATGCCGTAGGTGTTCATGTAATACGCGAACCGCCCGGCGCAGCCAATCCCGGTGATGAACACGATCCGCTCCGGCGGGATCCCGAGCTCGGGCATGAACTGCTGCACGGCCGACAGCACCGCGTAGTCACCGCAGCCCGGGCACCAGCGGGTCTCCTGATCTGATTGGAAGTCGGCCTTGCTGAGCGCGTGGCCGTCGTGGCCGTTGGTTGTGACCGCTGTCATCGATGTGCCTCCGTCATTGCCGCGCGTCGTGGGCCGCCCGCGATCGGCCCACCTCAGGGCCCGCCGTCATTGCCGCGCCTCGATCTCGTGCGCGATCTCGGCCGAGAACAGCGGCTGCCCTTGGACCTTCGAGTAGGACTCGACGTCGACGAGGAACTTCGCGCGCAAGAGCATCGCGAGCTGGCCGCTGTTGAGCTCGGGCACCAGCACGCGGTCAAAGGACCGCAGCACGTCCCCGGTGTTGGCCGGCAGCGGGTTGAGGTAGTGAAGGTGGGCGCACGCGACCTTGTGGCCAGCGGCGCGAGCCGCCCGCGCGCCGGCGCGGATCGCGCCTTCGCTGGAGCCCCAGCCGAGCACCAGCAGGGTCGCGCCCGGATCGGCGTCGACCGCCAGCGGCGGCAGGTCGCGCGCGATTCCGGCGACCTTCGCCGCCCGCAGCTCGGTCATGCGCGCGTGGTTGGCGCCGTCGTAGGAGATGTTGCCGCTGCCGTCGGCCTTCTCGAGCCCGCCGATCCGGTGCTGGAGGCCGGGCGTGCCGGGAATCGCCCACGGCCGCGCGAGCCGCTCGTCACGGCTGTAGGGAAGGAACTGCTGCTCGCCGTGGTCGTCGACGGCGAATCGCGGGTCGATCTGCGCCAGCTCGTCCACGGACGGGATCAGCCACGGCTCCGAGGACGAGGACAGGAACGTGTCCGACAGCAGGATCACCGGCGTGCGATAGCGGATCGCGATCGACGCCGCCTCGAACCCTGCGT
>JBEKRJ010000068.1:0-12159 GCA_049518835.1 Solirubrobacteraceae bacterium | reverse complement strand
CGGGCGGCTCGCGCTCGGTGGGCAGGAAGTAGCTCGACAGACGCGTCACTGCCGCTCGAAGCCTACCCGGCGGCCACCGTTTGATAGAACGGACGCGCCCAAGAAACGTTTGCAAGGAGTCCGTGATGCCCTACGAAGTCCCACCGCTGCCGTACGGCTACGACGCGCTCGAGCCGCACATCGACGAAGCCACGATGAAGCTGCACCACGACAAGCACCATCAGGCCTACGTCACCAACGCCAACGCCGCCCTGGACGGCACCGAGTGGGCCGACAAGCCCGTCGTAGAGGTGCTCAAGAACCTTGGCTCGCTGCCCGGCGAGAAGCAGGGCCCGGTTCGCAACAACGCCGGCGGCCACTACAACCATTCGCTGTTCTGGGAGTGGATGTCGCCCACCGGCGGCGGCTCGCCCGAGGGTGCGCTGCTCGCCGGGATCGAGGCCGCGTTCGGCTCCTTCGACGATTTCAAGGCCAAGGTCAAGGCCGCTGGCGTGGGACGCTTCGGCTCCGGCTGGGCGTGGCTGGTCCACGACGGCTCCGGCCTCGCGATCCTCTCGACCGCCAACCAGGACAACCCGATCAGCGACGGCAAGACGCCGCTGCTCGGCGTCGACGTGTGGGAGCACGCCTACTACCTGAAGTACCAGAACCGGCGGCCCGACTACCTCGACGCCTGGTGGAACACGGTCAACTGGGCCAAGGTGGCGGAAGGGTTCGCAGCCGTCGGCGGCTGACCCGATAGAGACGACGACTTGATCGGGCGCGCTTGCGCGCGCCGGGCTTGGGCTGCGTAGGGCCCGGCCCTTCGGCGCCCGGTCGGGCTGTCGTGGCCGGGCGCCTGGTGGCGTGGGCGTCATGCACCGGCGGGGCAGCTTGCAGTGCCGGCGTGGCAGCTTGCAGCGCCGGCCTACGCCGCGACCCGTCTCGCGCAATCCGGCTCGCGCCCGCGAAGAAGCGGGCGCGCGCCGCACGCAAAACGCGATCACACACCCGCCGGTGCCACCAGCGCCCCCCGGGTTGCCACCAGCAGCCCGGCGGGTCGCGATCAGCTCCGCGGGTCGCCAGGCGGGCCGCCACCAGAAACTGGACGCTCCCGATGCCCCGGCGCGGACCGAACGTGACGTAACCGCCTCCCCACCGCGGCCGGTGTCACGCTTTGGCGTGACACGCCGGCGCGGTCGCGAACCCGTTGTAACGTTTTGACAGGTCGTCGCCCGTTTTGCCGGCCGTCCATACCGGCCGCGGTCGCGGCCACCGCCGGGCCGGGGCTCGCCCGCACCAGCCACCGAAGCCGGCAGCCGGCTCACCCGGCCGCCGCCGCGGCCAACCGCCGGCGTCGGCCCCCCGCACAAATCGGAGGCGGCCGGTACTACCGCTTGAGCCACGGGACTACTCTCGGCGGATTCAGCCCTCCAGCCGTTGCTTGACCTCGGGCGCGACGTCAACGCCCGCGGCGCTCTGCTGGCTTTCCATAACAACGGCCGCGCATCAAATTGCAGCACGGCGTCGGTCGGAGCCGAGCCCAGCCGAGGCGCGCGTCGAGGCTGGAACAACGTTACAGCCGGTCATCCGACCGTCTCAGGTGTCACGTTGTGGTCGTCTGCGGGACACAACGTGACGTGCCGGGCGCGAATGGCCGCCGGCCTTCCCACCGACGTCAGTGCGTGGACCGCCAACACCGAGGTGATCGCCACGCGATAGCAAAGCCGTACACTCGGCCGCGCTCACTTGTAAACCCGAGTGCCCAAAGCGACGCCGAGCATCGGCCCAATACACGGTTTCACTCCTGCCCTTGCGCAGCGCGCCATCTGCGCTAGGGGGTCGCCAGGGGGTTCCGGGGGATGTGCCCCCGGACCGCATCCTGCCCCCTCGACAACCGATTTCCATCCATGGGCTTGACACAGGACGTCTGCTGTCTCATCGCCCGAGCAGCAGTGACCAGCAAGGCGCGAGCTGGCCCTGCTCAAGAGCGGCAGCCTCGGGTTCGCTGCTGCTCCGGCGACGAGTCAGCGGTGCAGCAGTGATCAGATGGGCGATGGGTTCGGGCGACCCGTCTGCACGGCGCGCGGCCCGATCGGGAGCGGTGGTCGTGTTGACGGGAGGGCCTGTTGGCTACTGGCGCGTGATCAGCTGGAAATGGGTCAGCTTGCCGCTTTGGTAGTCGGCGATCCAGAGTTGGTCATGTGACACGACGATCGAGATTGGCTGGATCAGCGGTAGATGGATGGGCGTGCCGATGACACGGTTAGTCCGCGGGTCGATCTGCCATAGCGCTGCGGTCCCCTTGATCGGCTGGAATGTGCGCGCCGAGCGCGATTTGGGGTAGGAGATCGCCCAGACGCGGCCGCCGCCGGAGGAGACGCCGACGACACGCGGCACGGCGATCCGGGCGAGCGTCTGTCCGGTGGCGGGGTCGACACGGACGATCGCTGCGACATCGGACACGGCGTTGGTTTGGATCCATAGCGACCCGAACCCGACCGCGGGGATTCCTGCGAATGGCTCGGTGGTCACACGGCGGGTCTGTA
Organism: Solirubrobacteraceae bacterium; assembly: GCA_049518835.1. Classification (GTDB taxonomy): domain Bacteria; phylum Actinomycetota; class Thermoleophilia; order Solirubrobacterales; family Solirubrobacteraceae; genus Palsa-465. The sequence continues at coordinate 9,631 of JBEKRJ010000068.1, read as the reverse complement.
GATCGATCCGTGACACTGCCGGAAAAGTCGTGGACGGGGCGGTGTTGCCGACGACGACGGAAGTGTTGTCGACCCAAGGCGAGCCGAACCCGGACACGACTGTGCCGGGCCCGGACCCGACCGTGATCGGCGTCGCGGCGCCCCCGGTTGCGGGGTTGACCGAGATGACGTCGCCGCGGGGATCGTTTGAGTCGCGGCTGACCCAGATCCTGCCGGCGGCGAACGCGACGCCACCACCGAGCGAGCTCACGCGTCCGTTGTCACTGGCGCCGAGGTCGATGGTCGCGACGAGTCGGTTGCTTGACGGGTCGATCCGCAGCAGCTGAGACGTGCCGGTCGGCGCCAGCCAGATGCTGCCAGCACCAAACGCGAGCCCCGCGTTGACGCCGTCGGTGGGGAGCGGGATCCGCGCGATCGTCGAGCCGTTCTGCAGGTTCAGCCTGACAACGCTGCTCGGGGTCGCGATCCACAAAGAGTCGCCGTGGGCGAGCAGCGCCTGCGGGCTGCCGCCGACATCGACCACACCCGCGGCGTAGAGCCCAACCGGCTTGGACGACGCGATCGCGGCGGGACGATCTCGGCCTGCCGCGGGCGCCGACTTCGGCGCGTGTCCGTGGTGACCCAGCGTGACAAACGCGACCACGACCACGACCACGGCCACCCCGACTGCCGCACCTCCAGCGCGCAAGACGCTACCGCCACGACGCGCCGGCGGCGAGATGGGCGCCCGGTCGCGGTCGATCGCGGCCAGCACGCGAGCACGTGTCACCTGGGCCTGCTCGCGTCGCCACGCGCCGCCAGCCGGCTCGCGCCGGACAGGATCCTCGCGCCCGACGCGCTCGAACACCGAATCGTTCAAGCCAGCCTCTCCGTGATATTCGGGGTGTCCCGGTCGATGCCAAGCTGCGCGGAGACCCGCCCGCGGGCGCGGTGCAGCCTGACCCGGAACGCCGAGCCCGAGCAGCCGGCCACGACCGCGGCGTCACGCGGCGACAGCCCGTCCCAGACAACCAACAAAAGCGCCTCGCGCTCACGCTCGGTCAACACCCCCAGAGCGTCGGTCAGCTCCGCACTCAACCCCGCCGGCGGCGACCATGGACCCGGTGACGACGACTCCCGCAGCAGCCGCTCGGTCACGGACCGCTGCCGGCGCGCCGCTCGCCGCTGATCGGCCAGCACGCGCCGAGCCACCCCCAAGAGCCACGGCAGCGCCAAGTCGGGCACATCCTCGAGGCGGCGCCAAGCGACCAAGAACGTGTCAGCGACGACATCCTCGACCACGATCCGTCGATGAAAGATGCGCAGTACGCACCTGACGGACCGATATTGTCCAACCGACCCCGCGCGATCGAGGACGCCGGCGAAGATCCCGACCGTTGGCTGGTCATCGGGCCGGATCGCGCTGGCAATCTGCTTGAGGCGGTCATCCTGACAACGGTCGAGGGCAACCGGCTCGCGATTCATGCGATGCCGATGCGCGACAAGTTCCGGAGGCTGCTGGAATCTTGAGCGAGCCTCGCGTCTACGGACATACCGCCTCCGGCCGGCCGATCACCGACGCGGAGATCGAAGCCCTGGCCGGGACTTCCGACGCTACCTGCAGGTCGAGAAGCGTGCAGCCGCGTCGACGCTGAACTTGGCGCTGGCGTCACTGGATGCGCTGCATCGCTGCCTGGGCTGGGGCGCCCGAATGTGCGACGTGACAAGCCGGCGCAAGCAGCGCCGCGCGCCTTGGATGAGGCGGGGCAGCGTCGGCTGCTGCGCGCCGCGGAGGCCGCGCCGATCCGCGCGCGGGCGCTCGTGATGCTGATGCTGTTCACCGCGCTGCGGATCTCCGAGACGGTTGCGCTGGATCTCGACGACGTGCAGGGTCACGACCCGTAAGGGCGTCGTGGTCGTGTTCGGCAAGGCGAGATGCAGTGCCGCTGGACGCGTTTGCACGCCAAGTCCTCGAAGAGTGGCTGCAGCAGCGCTCTGTGCTTGCGCGCGAGGGCGAGCGGGCGTTGTGGGTCAGCCGGGCGTGCGGGCTCGGCCACGAAAGCGCGCAGACGACCCGCATCTACGAGCACGCCGACCCAAAGCGCAACGAGCAAGCGATCGCGTGCACCGAACCGCCCGGCCGCAAGCCCGGCCGATACCGGCCGTCAGACCCAACACTCGTGTTCCTCGACGGGCTCTGATGATGTTGAGCAGCTCGCCATCCTGAGTACCGACAATGGCGCGCCACCCGTCCCTCTTGTGACGCCCCCACCAGTCGAGTCCACCGACCGACGCGGGCCCGCGCCGCCGAAACCGGCTGCCGGCATCGAGCCGCATCCGGTGCCGGTCAGGCGCGCGTGAAGCGCCGGCCGGCGACCGGCGACAGCGCCTCGTCCAGGCGGACGGGTCCCGGCGCGGCGCCGACCGCCTCTGTCGCAGCCTCAGCGGCGGCGGCTGCCGCCTCCATCGCCGCGAGACGCTCGGGGGTCAGCTCGCCGGCGTGCTCGGCCTCGATCTGCTCCAGCCAGCGCGCGCCCTCCGCCGCCGCCGCCGCGTCGACGTCGACGCGCTTGGAGGTCGCGTAGCGGTCGATCTCGGCAAACAGCGTGTCGACCAGCTCCGCGGTCGGCACCTTGCGCAGCGCCTTGCCCCGGCTGAACACGACGCCCTCGTTGCGCGCCCCGGCAATCCCGAAGTCGGCGTGCGCCGCCTCCCCGATGCCGTTGACCGCGCAGCCCAGCACCGCGACCTCGATCGGGTCCTCGTAGGCCTCCAGCCGGCGCTCGATCTCGACGACGACCGTGTCCATGTCGAACTGCAGTCGCCCGCAGGTCGGGCACGCGATCAGCACCGGCCCGCGCTCGCGCAGCTGCAGCGCCTTGAGGATCTCCCAGCCGACCTTGACCTCCTCCTCGGCGTGGAAGGTCGACAGCGAGATCCGGATCGTGTCGCCGATTCCATCCGCCAGCAGCGTCCCGAGCCCGACGGCCGACTTCAGCGAGCCCGACCACTTCGTCCCGGCCTCGGTGATCCCGAGGTGCAGCGGATATGGGATCCGCTCTGACAGCCGGCGGTTGGAGGCGATCGTGTTCGGGACGTTGGTCGACTTGATCGACACCTTGAAGTTCTCGAACTCGACGCGCTCCATCAGCTCGACGAACTCGACCGCCGCGGCGACCAGCGCCTCGACCGGGTTCTGACGCTCGAGCGCATGCAGGTGCTTGGGCAGCGAACCCGAGTTGACGCCGATCCGCAGCGGCGTGCCCAGCTCGTTCGCCCGCCTCGTCACCTGCGCGACCTTGTCCGGGCCGCCGATGTTGCCGGGGTTAAGGCGCACGCAGTGCGCGCCCGCATCGAGCGCCTTGAGCGCCAGCGTGTAGTTGAAGTGGATGTCGGCGATCACCGGGATCGGCGACTCGCGCACGATCGTTCGCAACGCCTCGGCGTCCTGCTCGCGCGGCACCGCGACCCGCACGATGTCGGCGCCGGCCTGCGCGACGCGCCTGATCTGATCCATCGTCGCCTGCAGATCGGCCGTCTCGGTCTTGGTCATCGTCTGCACCGCGACCGGCGCGCCGCCGCCGATCGGCACGCCTCCTACGTGTATCTGGCGCTCGGAGGGCATGCGACTCAGTGTAGGAGACCGGCCCGCCGGCGAGCGTGCCTCACGGTCCCCGGCGCCGGCGCACGGCTAGGGCCCCGAACCACGCCGCCGCGAGCGCCAGCAGCACGAGCACGACGATCAGCCACGTCGGCAGAAATGAACCGTCCGAGCCGCTGCTGACCTCGAACACGCCCGTCGGGCTGTGGATCGCGACATTGAGGGCCTTCTGGATCACGTCCTCGCAATCGGTGTACTGCGCCACGTCCGCGGGCAGCGTCGCAGCGGCCCGCCGCAGCGCGGAGATCGTGTAGGACTGGGTCAGCTTCGCGTGGTCGCGGCAGTCGCCGACCACCGCGCTGGCGCTGTTGCTGGCGGCGGCGAGCGCCGCCGGCGGGCGCGCGACGCCCAGCGCGAGCGCGCAGACGGCACCGGCCAGCGCCGCGATTGCAACCATCCTGGTGTTCATCGTCGGGAAGCTTATGGAGAGGCAAACGAGTCGATGGAGCGACAGTTTCGCTGCACCGCCGGACGTTCACGAACGCTGGATGAGGATCGCGGCCCCAAGCGGCGGACGGCCGACCAGCGCCGCGGCGGCGCCCGGCAGCGCACTCACCGGCCAGGCAGGAGCGACCGCGAAGCGCCTGACCATGTAGCCGCCGACGATGTGGCTGGCCAGCAGCCTCGCCCCGGCGGGCAGCTGGGTCGGCAGCGGCTGATTGGGGTTACAGACGACGTCGACCTCTGAGACCGCGGGCTCCGTCGCGGCGGCGGGATCGGCGCCGCGCAGATACAGCGCCAGTGGCAGCGTCACGTAAGCGCCCTGGAAGGCGACGATCGCGCGCGGGCCCGATGCGGCGCCGAGCGCTGCCGCGACGCCCCGCACGTCGGGCCGTTGGTAGCTCGGATCGCGCTCGATCTTCAGCTGCGCCCACGCGCACGCGCCGATCAGCACGACCGCGAGCAGCGCCCCCCCCACGCGGGCGCGCGGCGCCGTGCACGCGCCGCCGATCAGCACCGCCAGCGCGACCCACGCGGGCATCAGGTTGCGCGCGATGTAGTAGTCGCGCCCCGTGAACGCCAACACCAGCGGCGCCAGCACGACAAACCCCGCAAGCGCGGCGGCGAGCCCCGCGCCACGCAGTTGCGAGCCGTCGGCCCCGATCACCAGCAGCACGATCAGCAACCCGGCCAGCACCGCGGCCCCGAGCAGCCCATAGGTCACGATCGGGCTCTGGTAAAGGGTCCCGAAGGCGAACGCGACCGGAACCTGCTGGATTCGAATCGAGAGCGGAAACTGCGTGATCCAGCCCTGCAGATGGTGCGACGTGTCGCCGACGGCGAGCGGCACCAGCGCCGCCTGCACCGCCGCGACCGCCCCCGCGGCCGCGAGCGCAGCCGCGCTGCGGGCCCGCCACAGGAGGACCAACGCCTCGGGGGCGACGAGGAAGCCGGCGAAGAAATGCGTGGCCAGCGCCAGCGCCGACAGCCCCGCCCAGCAACCGAAGGTCCGAGACGAGGGCGATCGCCAGGCGCGCGCGCAGCACCACAGCGACGCTCCGCACAGGGCGGCGAGGAGCATGTACGAGCGCGCCTCCTGCGAATACCAGATCATGAACGGATTGACCGCCGCCAGCGCGCCGGCCAACAGCCCGGCCCAGCGCGAGATCAGCTCCCGCCCGCACAGATACGCGATCGGGATCACCGCCGTGCCCGCGAGCGCCGACAGCGACCGCAGACCCGCCTCGCCGGTGCCAAACACCTTCGCCCACAACCACGCGAGCACGTAATACAGCGGCGGGGTCGACTCTTGGGTGCCGACCCCGTGCAGCATCGCGCCGAATGACATGCGCAGCAGGTGCACGGTCGCGGCCTCGTCGTACCAGTAGCTCTGGTTGGCGATCGTCGCGAACCGCAGCACGGCTGCGAGCGCCGTGACCGCGATCAGCGCCGCCGCCGGCACCGACAGGCGCACCGACCACGGCCTCCCCTCATCCCGGGCCACGGCGGCGACGCCCGTGCTGTCCGGTATGAGCATGCGCCCCGATTCTAGTGGCGGACATGCATCGCCAGCCCGCGTCGCGAGGGCCCCGGCGGCGCCCGCAACGCCGTTTCGATCGCGCGACGACGGAACTTCAAACGCTGCGCAACGTTACTGTGCCCTGTTTGCCTGGCCTGCGTTCGTTCATTCGTCGCGCGGCGGCCCCCGCCGCGCTCGCACTGCTGCTCAGCTCCTGTGGCGGCTCGACTCACCATGCGCCGCTGACGCTCCCGGCCGTCTCGGGCGGGGGGCCGGAGTCGATCTTCGAGGAGGAGGCGCTGCTGCACGCCGACCCCGCGGGGACACTCGACCGCCTCAGGCAGCTTGGGGTCAACCGCGTGCGGGTCTACATCTCGTGGGCCGCGCTCGCGCCCGATCCGACCTCGCGCACGCCGCCGCCCGGGTTCGATGGCACCGACCCGGCCGCCTACCCGGCGGCCAGCTGGGCGATCTACGACACGATCGTGCGCGACACCCTGGCGCGCGGGCTGGGGCTCGACGTGCTGCTGTCCTCACCCGCGCCCGAATGGGCGACCAGCCCCGGCGAGCCGCCCAAGGGCCCGGTCGGCGTCTGGCGGCCCTCGGCCCGCGATTACGGCGAGTTCGTGCAGGCCGTCGCGACCCGCTACAACGGCAGCTACGTCCCCCCGGGCGACACCAAGCCGCTGCCACGGGTCGACTTCTGGTCGATCTGGAACGAGCCCAACATCGGCGTGATGCTGGCGCCGCAAGCGGTCGACAAATCGACGATCGAGGTCTCGCCGGCCTCCTATCGCCGGCTGCTGGATGCCGCCTGGTCGGCGTTGAAGGCCGCCGGCCACGAGCACGACACGATCCTGATCGGCGAGCTGGCCCCCGCGGGCGAGTCGCTGCCGCCGTTCCCCGGCAACTTCGCCGCGATGGTCCCGCTGCGCTTTCTGCGCGCGCTGTACTGCGTCGACGCTTCCTACCGGCCGCTGACGGGCGTCGCGGCCGCGCAGCGTTCGTGCCCGACGACCGCCGCGGGCTCGGCGCTGTTCCCCAGGCAGCACCCGGCGCTGTTTGACGCCAGCGGCTTCGCCGTGCACCCCTACCCGCAAGGCTTGCCGCCCAACGAGCCGACGCCGGGCGAGCCCGACTACGCCGAGCTCGCGGACATGCCCAAGTTCGAGAGCACGCTCGACGCGCTGCAGCGGGTGTACGGGTCCAGCAAGCGGTATGCGATCTGGTCGACCGAGTTCGGGTACCAGACCAAGCCGCCCGACCCTGAGCCGCTGACGACGACGCCCCAGCTCGCCGCGTACTACCTCAACTGGGCCGAGTACCTCACTTGGCGCGACCCGCGGATCAAGTCCTACGACCAGTACCTGTTGCAGGATCCGTCGAGCGGGATCTTCGCCAGCGGCCTGCTGTTCCCCAATGGCCAGCCGAAGCCCGCCTTCTACGCCTACCGGATGCCGATCTACCTGCCGGTCACCTCGGCACCCGCCAAGCAGGCGCTCGAGGTCTGGGGCTGCGTCCGTCCGTTCGACTACGCTAGGCTCGAAACTCGGACCAGGCAGAGGGTCCAGATTCAGTTTCAGAGCAACTCGCGTGGCCCGTTTGCGACGGTCACGGCTGTGTCCTTGACCAACCGGCACGGCTATTTCGACGTCGCCCAGCGGTTCCCGGGCAGCGGCACGGTGAGGCTTGCCTGGACCTATCCCCACGGGTCGACGATCTACAGCCGGCTCGTGAACATCACCCTGCAATAGCTCCTCAACCGGAGGTCACCGACGCCAGCATGAACCGTCGCAACCGTCAGCCTGCCGCAACTTCGATGTCCGTCAAGCGTTCTTTCGCCATGCCCAGCTCAAGATCACTGCTAGTCGCCGTCGGCCTCGCAGCCGCACTTGTCTCGATCCGCCTCGTGGCGCTGCCGGCGCGGGCGCTCGCGTCCACCAACCAGATCGCGATCATCGAGGACGATCCCCACATGCTGAGCGATCCCGTCGACACGCTCGCTGTGCTGCGCAAGCTCGGTGCTCGGGTGGTGCGGGTCAACCTGACGTGGTCGTCGGTGGCGCCCAACCCGCGCTCGACCCAGCGGCCGTCGTTCAACGCCGCCGATCCCGGCGCGTACCCGGCCAGCGGCTGGGCGGCGTTTGACAACATCGACATCGCGGCCAAGAAGGCCGGCATCCAGGTCGACTTCATCATCAGCGGCGGCGCTCCGCGCTGGGCCGAGAACTGGTCGCAGATCGCGCCCCCAAAGCCCAACCCGCCCGGCCCCCTCTATAACCCGACCTTCGCGTGGTTCCCGTCGGCGTCCCAGTACGGGCTGTTCGCGCGCGCCGTCGGCACCCGCTACAACGGCAAGTACGTCCCCAACGGCTCGACCACGCCACTGCCGCGGGTCAGCTTCTGGACGATCTTCAACGAGCCCAACTTCGGCGAGGACCTCGGCCCGCAGGCGATCGACGGCTCGACGGTCCCGACGGCGCCGGGGATGTACCGCCAGCTCGTCGACGCCGGCTGGAGCGCGCTGCAGGCGACCGGCCACAGCACGAAGACCGACACGATCCTGATCGGTGAGCTCGCTGCGCGCGGCCTTAGCGCGACCAAGCCGAGGTCGCAGATCCTCGGCGGGCTCCCCGGCGCCTACAGCCAGACCAAGCCCCTGCTGTTCATCCAGATGCTGTACTGCGTCAACAGCAGCTACCAGGAGCTGCGCGGCCGGGCGGCGTCACTGGTCGGATGCCCGACCACGGCCGCCGGCTCGCGAGCCTTCCGCCGCAGCAACCCCGGCCTGTTCCAGGCCAGCGGCTTCGGTGCCCATCCGTATCCGCTCGCCGAGGGACAGAGCCTGCCGCCGACCACCGACGGCCCCCACGGAGATCCGGACTACACCGCGTTCTCACAGCTCCCGAACCTGTGGCACGCGCTCGACCGGCTGAACGCGATGTACGGGTCGGGGACCCACTTCAAGATCTACAACGACGAGTACGGCTACATCACCGAGCCGCCGCACCCGCCGGACAGCATCGGCAGATTCGTGTCGCCGGCGACCGCGGCCTACTACATCAACTGGGCCGAGTACCTGAGCTACAAGTGGCCGCGCGTCGTCTCCTACATGCAGTATCCGGTCTGGGATGCTGGGCCAAACCCGGGGCCTTACCAGGGCTTCTCGGCCGGGCTGATGACCGCCGCCGGCGCACCCAAGCCCGCGTTCTACTCCTACCGGCTGCCGCTGTTCCTGCCGGTCACCTCGACGCGCAGCGGGCGCGCGCTGGAGGTGTGGGGCGGCGTCCGGCCGGCGTACTTCGCGAGCCTCGATACGAGCACCGCGCAGTTCGTCCAGGTCCAGTTCCAGGCGCACTCGCGCGGAAGCTTCACGGCGCTCGGCGCGCCGCTCAAGATCACCAACCGGCAGGGCTACTTCGACGTCCACGTCAAGTTCCCGACCAGCGGCACGGTGCGCCTCGCGTGGGCCTACCCGAAGCTGGATCCGAACTTCCTCGCCGGCGCGGCCGGCGTGACCGTCTACAGCCGCACCGTCCAGGTCACTGTCAAGTAGGAGCACGCGGGCAGTGGCTCGCGAGCGCTGACGATCAGCGATACTTGGGCGTGCCGATGCCCGCCGGCACGCCCAAGCTGATCGACCAGCTGCGACAGATCTGCGGCACGGCGCACGTGCTCACGCACGCGCACGATCTCGCCACCTACCGCTCCGACGGGCTCGGTCATCTGCGCCAGACGCCGGTCGCGGCGGTGCTGCCCGCGAACGGCGGCGAGGTCCGCCGGATCGTGCGGGCGTGCTACGAGGCCGGCGTGCCGTGGGTCGCGCGCGGCTCTGGGACGGGGCTGTCGGGCGGGGCGCTGCCGGTCGCCGAGGGCGTGCTGATCGTGCTCTCGCGGATGCGCAGGATCCTGTCGGTCGACCTCGACGACGCGCGCGTCGTCGTCGAGCCCGGGGTCACCAACCTCGCGGTCTCGCGCGCGGTTGCGCCGACCCACTTCTATCCGCCCGATCCCTCGAGCCAGATCGCATG
>JBEKRJ010000067.1:0-12253 GCA_049518835.1 Solirubrobacteraceae bacterium | reverse complement strand
TGGTCGTGGTGGTGGTGGGTGAGCAGCACGTGCGTGAGCTCGAGCCCCAGCTGCTCGATCTTGTCCAGCAGCGGCGCCACCGGGCCGCCGGCGTCGATCAGCACCGCCTTGGAGCTTTGCTCGTCGGCGACGAGGTACGTGTTCGACAGCCACTGGTCGCTCATCGACCGCTCGATGATCACGCCCGTCAGCCTATCCTCTCCTCGACATGAGCCTGATCCACACCTGCTATCGGATCCTCGAGATCGACCGCTCGGTCGCCTTCTACGAGGCGCTCGGCTTCCAGGAGCTGCGCCGCGCGCCGATTCGCGACGAGGCGATCAACGTGTTCATGGGACTGCCCGAGGACGGTCCCGAGCCGCGGCTGGAATTGACCTACAACTTCGGCCGCGCCGAGCCCTATGAGATCGGCACCGGCTACGGTCATATCGCGATCACGACCGGCGATCTCGACGGCACGCTGGCGGCGCTCGCCGGCCAGGGAATCGAGCCCGAGCGGCCCCCGTACACGATCCGTGAGGGCGGCGCGCGGCTGTGCTTCGTACGCGACCCCGACGGCTACCGGATCGAGATCATCGAGCGCAGCTGACGAGCTACAGTTAGCCGCAGATGGCCGACACGAGCACGATGGCGAAGGTGATCGAGCGCTTCGCGCAGGCGGTGTACGCGCACGACCGCGAGAACCCCACGCACAACACGTGGGGGATCGGGATGGCGTACTTCGACATCGAGCGGCTCGGCCTCGAGGAGGGCGAGACGATCCTGCCCGGGATCGTGCTCCAGGCCGACGGCGGCAGCACCGGCACGTTCCGGATCCTGTGCGACGGTCAGCACGACCAGGAGGCCGACGAGGAGGAGGAAGAGGTCGTCGAGGCCGTCTCCTCCCAAGAACAGGTCGTCGCGCCGGTCGGTCCCGCCCCACGCGTGCGGCCTCCGTTCTGATCGACTTGGGCTCTGCCTCGCGCGTCGGACGCGTGGGGCGCCGTGTATCGCCGGTGCGGGCGGGGTGCCCGGCGATACAGTGCGCGGCCAGCACCCGGCCCTCGTGGTAGAGCCCCCCTGTCAGTAAGCCGTCGACAGCCCCGCGCGGCGCGCGATTTGCGCGTGCAGCCGCGCGACCGTCGGGCACGCGAGCCGATCGCGTGCGGCGGCGCGCAGGACGGCGCCGGCGATCGCGTCGAGCTCGGGCTCGCGCCCGGCGGCGAGGTCGCGGCGCATCGAGGAGCCGAGCTGCGGGTGCGCGGCCTCTAGCTCGGCGAGCGTGTCGGCCGGATCGAGCGGCGCCCCCTCCGCGCGGGCGACGGCCGCGGTCTCGAGCACGCACGCGGTCAGCGTCGCGCGCCACTGCGGATCGCTGCGGATCGCGCCGAGCGGACGGTCGGCGGCGCTCGTCGTGCACGCGAGCGCGTTCAGGCGCACGAGCTTGGACCACAGGATCGCGGCCTCGCTCGCGCCGGCGCGCACCGGCAGCTGCGCGCGCGTGAGAATCGCGGCGAGATCTTGCAGGCGCTGGGCGAGCGCCGGCTCGTCGGTCGCGAGGTCGATCCGCAGCTGCGGGCTGGTCTGCACGATCTGCCCCGCGGCCGGGCGGTCTGACTCGATTCTGATCACGCCGGCGGCGACGCGCGCGGCCCCGAAGCGCTCGCGCAGCGCGCCCATGTGGTCGACGCCGTTGAGCAGCGGGACGACCAGCTCCGGGTGCGTGCGGACGCGCTGCAACGCGTCGGCGAGGCTCGTCGCCTTGGTCGCGACCAGCAGGAAAGCGACGGGGTGCTCGAGCACCGGCGTGCTGCGCGGGCGCGCGACGAACGTCCCGAGCGCCACGCTGCGGACCGCGATCCCGTCGCGCGCGATCAACGCCGCGGTCGGCTCGCGGGCGATCACGATCGGGTCCGCGCCGGCGCGGGCGAGCGCGGCGGCGATCAGGCCGCCGACGCCGCCGGCGCCGAGGATCGCGATCTCGCTGCTCACGGCTGCTCGCGGACCGGGATCCGATCGACGGACGTGCCTGCCAGATCCTCGTCGATCACGATCGCAGTTACGGTGGGGCGGGGCTTCGGTGGGAGGACTTTCGACTCGCGCCGGCCAGCGCTTGGGATGTTTTACGCGATCTGTGCGTAAAGCATCCCAACCGTCTCGTCCGGGCCGGTCGGCGTCTCGACACGACTGGTGGCTTGCGCGACACTTCGGCTGTGCTCCGGGCGGGCCAATTACGTCACAAGCTGATCCGGCGGCTGAATGCGGCCTACGCCGATGGACTGCTCAGCGAGCAGACGTATGCGTGGCGGCTTGACCGGCTGCTCGGTGGCGGGGTGATCGACCCGGTGAGCCTCGTCGGCGACCTGACGTGCCGCTCGGACCGCTTTGGTCGTCGTTTCGCGACGCTCGTTGCGTCTGCCCGTCGGCTTGCCGCCGGCCCGCGCGGCGGGCCCCCGGTGCTGCTCGCGCTCGATTGGAGCGCGGAGGCGGAGGAGCTGGTGGTCGGTCGTGATCCGGGCTGCGACGTCGTGCTCGAGCGCCCTTCCGTCTCGCGCGAGCATGCTCGGCTGGTGTGCCGCGACGGCTGCTGGATCGTCCAGGATCTCGAGTCGACCAACGGCACGAGCGTCAACGACGTGCGCGTCGGGCGCTGTCGGCTGGCGCCGGGGGATCGAATACAGTTCGCCGATCAGCTCGTCACGATCGATTGACACCACCCTGACCGCTGCGCCGGCGCCTACGGTCGAGATCAGCCCGCTGCGCGGCTTTGGCGACATGCGGGCGTTCGTCGAGCTCCCGTTTCGCTTGCATGCGGGCACGCCGTGGATTCCGCCGCTCAAGATCGAGCGCTACATGTACCTCACGCGCGGGCTCAACGCGTACTTCAAGCACGGCGAGGCCGAGTATTTCATCGCGCGTCGCGCCGGGCGGGTCGTCGGTCGGATCAGCGCTCAGATCAACCACGCGCACGACGCTTACCACAAGACGCGTGAGGGCAACTTCGGCTTCCTCGAGTTCGAGGACGACCAGGAAGTGCTCGAGGCGATGCTGCGCGCGGCCGAGGCGTGGCTGCGCGAGCGCGGCTGCGAGCGGATGGTCGGTCCGATGGACCTCGTCATGAACGAGGAGAGCGGGGTGTTGATCGAGGGCTTCGAGCTGGAGCCGATGATCAGGCAGCCGTGGCAGCCGCCCTACTACCAGCAGCGCTGCGAGCAGGCCGGCTTGACGAAGGCGATGGACCTGTACTCGTGGATGCTGCACATCTCCGATCGCGCGCGGATGCTGCCGATCCTGCCGACGCTCGCAGAGCGCTCTCAGACCAAGCATGGGATCACGATCCGCAAGATGTCGCGCCTGCACCTGCGCCGCGACCTCGAGGAGTTCGCGAAGGTCTACAACGCCGCCTGGGCGCGCAACTATGGCTTCGTGCCCTACTCGAAAGAGGATCTCGACGAGCTCGCGCTCACGCTGCACCTCGTCTACGAGCGCGACTGGTTCATGATCGCCGCGAATGACAAGGAGACGGTGGCGGTCGAGATCACGATCCCCGACATCAACCAGGTGCTCAAGAAGATGCGCGGTCGCCTGCTGCCGCTCGGCTGGTGGCACTACCTCAATCGCCGGCGGATCATCGACCGCGTCCGCGTCGGCTTCCTCGGCGTGCTGCCCGAGTACCAGCACACGGGCGTGGCGGCGGCGCTCTACCTCGAGAGCTTCAGGCTCGGCGACAGCACGCGGCGCAAGTGGGGCGAGATGGGATGGATCCTGGAGACGAACACGTCGATGAACCGCGGCATGGAGGCGATGGGCGGGCGGATCGTCAAGCGCTACCGCATCTACGAGCGGGATCTGAACGGCGCCGCGGCGGGGGCCGGCGGGTAGCCAGGCGATCTCGAGCGAGCGCACCGCGGCGGACCTCGGGGATGAAGCGCCCCCGCGGCACGGCCGCGAACGCGTCCGCGACGGCCTCCGTGCGAACGACGCCGCGAGCGCGCAGCTCGGCCACCAGCGCGGCGCGAAGCAGGGCGGAGTCGCCGTCGGCGCTCATCGGCGCTACGCGAAAAGTTGCTTGACCAGCCGGTGGGGGCGACGCTCGAAGCCGACCGCCTCGTATAGAGCCAGCGCCGCGGTGCGCTGCGGTTGGGTCGTGACCTCGAGCCGAAAGCAACCGTGCCGGCGCGCGCGCTGCTCGACGGCGTCGATCAGCACGCGCGCGATGCCGCGCCGGCGGTAGCCCTCGCGCACGACCAGCGTCGTCAGGCGGCACTGGGGCGCGGTGCGCTCGAGCAGATCGACGAGCTGGTAGCCGGCGACGCCGACCAGCCCGCCGTCGAGCTGCGCCACCAGCACGCCCGCGTCCTCGCGTCCGAACAGGCGCTGCAGCCGCGCTCGCACCTTCGCGGCGTCGGTCGGATAGCCGAGCTGTCCGAGCAGCGGGACAAGTGCGGCGGCGTCCTGCGCGTCGGCGGCTCGAACCGCGACGCCGCTCACTTGTGCGTGTCGTCGCGCGAGTGCAGGAAGTCGAGGTCTTCGATCAGGTCCTCGACGCGCTTGGCGATCGGGCTGTCGCGCGCCCCGGCGAGCTTGTGCGACAGCTGCGAGAGCGCGTCGTCGAAGATCTTCGAGAGGCTGTCGTCGGTCTTGATGTAGCCGAGCTCCTCGTCGCTCGCGCGCTTGCCGTCGGTTGCCTGCGTGGCCGCTTCGCGGGCTGCCTGGCGGGCGGCCTGCTCGGCGCGTTCGCGCGCCTGGTGCGCCTCGCGGACCGCGCGCTCGAGATCCGCCAGGCGCGACTCGAGTCCCGGGTCCGACGGCGACGTGCGGGGCGCCTGGCGCGGGGGTGCGTGACGCGAGGGCGGCGCCTTGGCGCGCAGCTCCTTGATCTGCGCGTACGCGTCCTGGACCTCCTCGAAGCGCTTGGCCGACTCGGCCGAGCCCGCGTTGTGGTCGGGGTGGTGGCGCTGCACGAGCTTGCGGTAGGCGGCGCGCACCTCGGCGTCGGAGGCGTCGCGGCCAACGCCAAGCACCTGGTAGGGGTCGACGATGCGCATGAAGCGAAACTCTAAAGCGGGTCGAACAGGACGCCGGGGTTGAGCGCGCCAGTGGGGTCGACGGCCGCCATCGCAGCGCGGCAGCCTATCCCCGCTACCGTCTTGGCGATGGCTGCGTCTGCCGGTGTGCTCGCGCGTGGGCCGTGGGACCCCTCCCAGGTCGACGTCTCCTGGCGCGCGGACCCGTTCGAGCCAGAGCAGCGGGCCGTCGACGCCGCGGACGCCGCGCTCGGCGCCCTGCGCGCGCGCGGCTCGCCGGCGCACGACGGGCTCGCGGCGCGACTGGCGAGCTTTGAGGCCGGACGGGGACGGCTGTCGCTCGAGCTGCAGCCCGCCCGCTGGGCGCTGCGGCTGATCCCGGGGGCGGCACGCAGCTTCTCGGTGCTGTGCCTGGTCCGCGACGCGCAGGGCCGGTGGCTGGCGGGGCGCCGGGC
Organism: Solirubrobacteraceae bacterium; assembly: GCA_049518835.1. Taxonomy (GTDB): domain Bacteria; phylum Actinomycetota; class Thermoleophilia; order Solirubrobacterales; family Solirubrobacteraceae; genus Palsa-465. Next base: position 6,792 of record JBEKRJ010000067.1, on the reverse strand, counting down.
GCAATGGCTGGCGACGTGGGCGGGTCGCTGGGCGCTCGGCGCCGGCGGGTCGGTCGAGGTCGACGAGAACCCGACCGACACGATGGCGCGCGAGTTGCACGAGGAATGGTCGGTGGCCGCGGAGCGGTTGCGCGTCGAGGCGCTGCTGCTGGCGCCCAACGACGTAACGCTGCTGATCGGGCAGGCATGGCTGGCACAGGGAGCGGCGGTCACCCCCGATCACGAGCACGACGAGTTCGCGTGGTGGCCGGCCGAGATGCGCGACTGGCCGCCCGAGGGCGACGAGCCGCTGCGGCGCGTCGCAGCGCTGCTGGCCACGCCGTGAGCTCGGCGCTGCGGCGCGTGGTCACGTTTCGCCGCCTCGAGGCGGTGTCGTTCACGCACTCGACGATCTACCTGGCGCTGCTGCTGTCGGCGTTCGTGCTCGGCAACCCGCAGCCCGAGACGTTCGTGCTCGGGCTGGGGCACGGGCTGCTGTGGATCGGGATGTCGCTGACCTGCATCGCCGCCGCGAGGGCGCGGATCATCCCGTTCTGGCTGGCGGTCACGGTCGCGGTGCTCGGCGGCCTGGGTCCGTTCGCGGGTACGATTGGCTTCGTGATCGAGGAGCGCCGCCGGAGGCGAGCGCCGGATGGGGCTGTGACTTTCGGTACGCGTTACAGTTGAGGTCCGGATGGCCATCGACACGAGCACTGTCCAGGTCGTGATGCCGGCGATGGGCGACTCGGTCGCCGAGGGCACCGTGCTCGAATGGCACAAGCACGAGGGCGACCAGATCGCGGCCGACGAGACGATCGTCGAGATCTCGACCGACAAGGTCGACGCGGAGGTTCCCTCGCCCGTCGCGGGAACGATCGTCAAGCTCCACGCCGCCGAGGGTGACACGGTCGCGGTCGGCGGGCTGCTGGCCGAGATCGCCACCGACGGCAACGGCGCCGCAGCGCTGCCGGTGTCGGGCGAGGCGCCGCCCGCGACGGCTGCCGAGGCCGCCGCGCACGCGAGCACCGAGGCCGAGGGCGTCGCCGCGACCGATGCCGCCGCGGCGACCGTCGGCGAGACGATCGACATCGTCACCCCGGCCGGCGGCGAGTCGGTCACCGAAGGCACGATCCTCGAGTGGTCGGTGAAGGTCGGCGACGCCGTTGCCGACGGCGACATAGTGGTCGAGATCTCCACCGACAAGGTCGACATGGAGCTGCCGGCGCCGGCTGCCGGGACGATCGTCGAGATCCTCGCGCAGGAGGGCGAGACGGTCACGGTCGGGCAGGTGATCGCCCGGATCGCGCTCGGCACGGTCGCGGGTCGCGGCGGCCCCGGCGCGACGTCCGCGCCCACGGCGGCGACGCCTGCGCAGGACGGGACGGCCGATGGCGCGAGCGCCTCGCCGGTCGCCCGCCGCGTCGCCGCGCGCGAGGGCATCGACCTGACGCGGATTGCCGGCAGCGCCCGTGGCGGACGGATCACGAAGGCCGACGTGCTGGCGGCGGCGGCCGGCAATGGCTCCCGCGCGACGGCGGTTGGCGCTCGCCCCGCGGATGCCCGAGCAAGCCGGGCGGCGCCAGCCGCCCCCATCACCCAACCGATCCGCGGCGGCGCCGCGACGCTCGCCCGCTACATGGACGAAAGCCGGTCGATCCCGACCGCGACCTCGTTCCGGACGCTGACCGTCACGGTGCTCGAGCAGCGGCGCGCGCAGCTCAAGGAGGCCGGGATCAAGGCGTCGTTCACGCACCTGATCGCGTATGCGATCGCGCGGGTCGCGACCGAGCAGCTGCCGGTGATGGCGCACCACTTCGCCGAGCTCGACGGCAAGCCGCACCGAATCGACGACGGCGCCTGCAACCTCGGCCTGGCGGTCGACGTCGAGAAGCGCGACGGCACCCGGACGCTGATGGTGCCGGTGATCCGCGACGCCGGCCGGCTGAGCTTCGCGCAGTTCCTCGCGGCCTACAACGCGCTGGTCGACAAGGCGCGCACGAACACGCTCGGCGCCGACGACCTGACCGGGGGCAACGTCACGCTGACCAACCCCGGCGGGATCGGGACGATCGCGTCGGTGCCGCGGCTGATGGTCGGGCAGGGCACGATCGTCGCGACCGGCTCGATCGCGTATCCGGTCGGCCTCGGCCGGATCGGCAAGGCGATCGGGGCCGACAAGGTCATGTCGATGACCTCGACCTACGACCATCGGATCATCCAGGGCGCCGAGTCCGGCCGCTTCCTGGCGCTGATCGAGTCCCAGCTGCAGGGCGAAGGCGATCTCTACGAGCGCGTGTTCGCCGACCTCGGCGTGGCGCTGCCGGGGCTGCCGCCGCCGCCGGCGGCCGCGCTGCCGACGCCGACGCCGACGGCGGCTGCGCCCGCGCCGGTCGCGGACGAGGCCATGCTGGAGGCAGTGGTGGCGGCGACCTCGCTGGTCAAGGCGCACCGTACGCACGGCCATCTGGCCGCCAAGCTGGACCCGCTCGGCCGCGCCCCCGAAGGCGATCCGGCGCTGGACCCGGAGCCGCTCGGGCTGACGCCAGAGGTGATGGCGAAGATCCCGTCATCGGTCCTGCGCATGCACGTCCCGGGTGAGACGCTGGCCGATTCGCTGCCGTACCTGCGCGACACCTATTGCGGCCCGCTGGCGTACGAGCTCGAGCACATCTCCTCGCACCGCCAGCGGCTGTGGCTGCGCGAGGCGATCGAGGTGGGGCGCTTCCGCTACCCGCTCACCATCGACGAGCAGAAGACGTTGCTGCGGCGCCTGACCGAGGTGGATGCGCTCGAGCGCTTCATGCACAAGGCCTACCTCGGTCAGAAGCAGTTCTCGATCGAGGGGCTCGACATCACGGTGGCGATGCTCGACGAGCTGATCCAGCTCGCCGCCACCCGCGGCGCGCGCGAAGTCGTGATCGGGACCGCGCACCGCGGCCGCCTCAACATCCTCGCGCACAACCTCGGCCGGCCGTACGACTCGATCTTCGCCGAGTTCGAGGGCACCTCGACGCTCGAGCCGATCACGACGATTCCGCAGGGCGGCACCGGTGACGTCAAGTACCACCACGGTGCGCAGGGCGCCTACCAGCTCGCCAGCGGCGAGTCGATCATCGTGCGGTTGGAGTCCAACCCGTCGCACCTCGAGTTCGTCGCGCCAGTCGCGGCCGGCGCCACCCGCGCGGCGCAGACGACGCGCCAGGGCCCGCACGCGCATCAGGACACGAACGCGGCGATCCCGATCATCCTGCACGGCGATGCCGCCTTCCCGGGTCAGGGCGTCGTGGCCGAGACGCTCAACCTCCAGGCGCTCGACGGCTACACGGTCGGCGGCACGGTCCACATCATCCAGAACAACCAGGTCGGGTTCACGACCGATCCCGAGGACGCGCGCTCGACGACCTGGGCATCGGATCTCGCGAAGGGCTACGACGTGCCGATCATCCACGTCAACGCCGACAACGTGCCCGCGTGCATCACCGCGGTGCGGCTCGCGTTCGCGTTCCGCCAGGAGTTCGGCCACGACGTGCTGATCGACCTGATCGGCTACCGGCGCTTCGGTCACAACGAGGCCGACGAGCCCGCCTACACGCAGCCCGAGATGTACCAGGTGATCAAGAAGCACGCGCCGGTACGCGAGCTGTTCGCCAAGCAGCTGATCGACGCCGGCGTGGTCACCGAGCGGGAATCGACCGAGATGACCGACAACGTGTGGACGGTGCTGACCGACGAGCACCAGGCGCTCAAGGCGCGGATCGCCGCCGCCCGCGAAGTCGACCATCCGACCGGCGAGTACCAGCTCGACCGCACGCCGTCGCCGGAGGTCAAGACCGCGGTCGCGATCGACCGCCTGCAGGTCCTGAACGAGGAGCTGCTGTCGGTGCCCGACGGGTTCACCGTCCATCCGAAGCTCGTGCGCCAGTTCGAGCAGCGCCGCGACGCGCTCGGGCCCCACGGCGGGATCGTGTGGGCGCACGCCGAGGGGCTCGCGTTCGCGTCGCTGCTGACCGAGGGGATCCCGATCCGGCTGACCGGCCAGGACACCGAGCGGGGCACGTTCAGCCAGCGCCACCTGGTGCTGCACGATCCCCGCACCGGGCAGGAGCACTGCGCGATGCAGCACCTGCCGGGCGCGCTGGCGCCGATGGAGCTGCACAACAGCCCGCTGTCAGAGATGGCGTGCCTCGGGTTCGAGTACGGCTACTCGCAGGAGGGGCCCGAGACGCTCGTGCTGTGGGAGGCGCAGTTCGGCGACTTCGTCAACGGCGCCCAGGTCGTGATCGACCAGTTCATCGTCTCCGGGATGGCCAAGTGGGGCCAGAGCTCGCGGTTGACGCTGCTGCTGCCACACGGCTACGAGGGGTCCGGCCCCGAGCATTCGTCGGCCCGCCTCGAGCGCTTCCTGCAGCTCGCCGCCGAAGGCAACATCCGGATCGCGAACCTGACCACGCCCGCCCAGTACTTCCATCTGCTGCGCCGCCAGGCGCGGATCGCCAAGCACCGCCCGCTCGTGATCATGACCCCCAAGAGCCTGCTGCGACTGCCGCAGGCGGTGAGCCGGATCGAGGACCTGTCAGATGGCCGCTTCGAGCCGGTGCTGGCCGAGCCGGGGATCGACCCGGCGGCCGTGGAGCGCCTGATCCTGTGCAGCGGCAAGATCTACTACGACCTCGTCGCGCACTCCAGCCGCGTCGGCAAGCAGAGTCTCGCGGTCGGTCGCGTCGAGCTGCTGTACCCGTTTCCGCAGTCCGAGATCATGGCGCTGGTCGCCAGCTACCCGCGGCTGCGGGAGGTCGTGTGGGTGCAGGAGGAGCCGCGCAACATGGGTGCGCGGGCGCACATGTCGCCGCGGCTGTTGCAGATCCTGCCCAACGAGCTCGAGTTCGGGTACATCGGGCGCCCGGAGCGGGCCGCGTCGGGCGAGGGCTACCCGGTGGCGCACGCCGCCGAGCAGAACCGGATCGTGAACACCGCGCTGGATCTGGACGAGGCGGTTTCGCAGTATCCGCGCAAGCCGCCGGGCGAGCGCTAGGGTCCGCGGGCTCCTCTAGCCGCGGTCGATAGCCTCGGGCCGGTGCCGCGGATGACATCAGGTGTCGAGCAGGCCACGCCCGGGTGCGGGGGCGAGGGCGGCACGCTGGCGACGGTGGCGAGGGAGTGGACTCGGATCGGGATCACCGGGTTCGGGGGCCCGCCGGCGCACATCGTGCTGCTCCGCGCGCTGGTCGTGGATCGGATGGGGTGGATGGACGCGCGCGAGTTCCAGGACGCAAACGCCGCCTGCGGGCTGCTCCCCGGCCCCGCGTCCACCCAGCTGTCGATCTTCTGCGCCTACCGGGTCGCCGGCCCGGCCGGCGCGATCGTCGGCGGCCTCGGGTTCATCCTGCCCGCGGTCGTCCTGATCCTCGCGCTGTCGATGCTGTTCCTGGTCAACTCGCCACCGCTGTGGGTCAGGGGCGCCGGCGCCGGGGCGGGGGCAGCGGTCGCCGCGGTCGCAGCCCAGGCCGCCCGCGGGCTGATCGGCCCGAGCCTGCAACAAGTGCGAGGGAACCGCGCGCGCACCGCACGGTGGCTCGCGTACCTCGCGATCGGCACCGCTTGCGCCGCGCTGCTGGGCGCGTGGCTCGTGGTCGCGCTGCTGGCGTGTGGCCTGCTGGAGTTGGTGCTTCGACGTCGGCCGAGAGCGATCGGACTGATCGGGATGTTGGTGCCTGGGTCGGCGTCCGCCGGCGGGATCGGCCCGCTCGCCTGGACCGCGTTCAAGGTCGGGGCGCTGTCGTTCGGCGGCGGGTTCGTGATCATCCCGCTGATGCAGGGCGATGCCGTCCATGCCTATCACTGGATGACGGGCGCTCAGTTCCTCAATGCCGTCGCGCTCGGGCAGATCACGCCCGGACCCGTCGTCGCCACCGTCGCCGCGGTCGGCTACGCCGCGCATGGCCTCGCGGGCGGACTGCTCGCCGCGGTCGTCGCGTTTGCCCCGTCGTTTTCGTTCATCCTGATCGGCGGCCGTCGCTTCGAGCAGCTGCGCAACAACAGCGGCGCGAGGGCGTTCCTCGACGGCGCCGGGCCGGCGGCGATCGGCGCGATCCTCGGCGCGGCGATCCTGCTCGCCGGCGCGCTGCACGAAGGCTGGCAGCTTGGGGTGCTCGGTGCCGGCGCCGTCGCGCTGCTGGTGCTCAAACGGGGCGTCGTCGAGACGCTGCTCGCGGCGGCGGCGCTCGGTGTGCTCGGGGCGCTTGCCGGCGCACCGCTGCCGTATTGAGCCTAAGCTAGGCTAGTAGCGGAGAGATGTTCGCGGTCGATGTAGCGCCAGCTCAGCGGCTCCGAGCTGAGCGGACCCTAAGGGCCCGCGAGGGCTGGTCTTTGGCTCGCAAGCACCAGTCGATCGGAGCCGATCGCGGCGAGGCCGGCGGATCGAGCGCCGTGTGAGGGGTCCAGAAGCGCCGGCCGGTCGCCAAACGTGACATACCGGCAAAGTCGCGCCCGGGAACGTCACGTTGTGTCCCGCAGACGACCACAACGTGACACCGGAGACGGTCAGATCACCGGCTGTAACGTTGTTCCAGCCCCGACGCGCGCGTCGCGACTGCCACGTGAGCCGGCGCCAAGCACGCGCGCGGCCCCCCGGCCGGCCCCCAAGGGACAGACGGCTCGTTTGCCGCCGCGCGCGGGCTCGTCTGGACCGGTGATCGTTCTGGTCCAGTGGTGAGGACCTCGTGCGGCTCGCGAAGATCCGCTGCAGGGTCGAGCGTATGCCGGCTCGGGACCTGGCTCCCCATACCGCAGCGAGCCGGCGACCGACCACCATCC
>JBEKRJ010000066.1:0-13588 GCA_049518835.1 Solirubrobacteraceae bacterium | reverse complement strand
CAGAGGGCGTAGGCGACGGCGAGACCCAGTCCTCCCACGACGCCGATTCGGAACGGCGAGCGACGGTCAAACGGCTCGCCGAGATCACCGAACCGGCTATCTCCCCCAGCCGCATCGTCCGGCACAGCGCGATCGACCACCGGGGCACCCGGAGCTGGCTGGGAGTGGTCAGTCATCGTAGGTTCCCGGCGTGTGCGTGGTCTCGAGCATCGCGTCGAGCGCCGCGATCGCATCGTCCAGCGGCGGCAGGCCCAGGCGGTGAATCCGCATCTGGCGCTGTGCCGCCCGGATGTAGCACGCGCCCACGAACATCAAGGCCACCGCCGGCGGGTCGACGTCTGACCGCATCCGCCCCGCCGCCTGCTCGCCGGCGATGTAATCGGCAAGCACCTGCACCCCGCGGTGCGGCCCGAGGTCATGCTCGGCCATGTATGCGGCGAGCGCGTCTCGCAGCTGGACGTCTGATTGCGCGGCAGTCGTCACCGGCAGCGTCTGGTCGAGAAAACGTTCGATCGCGGCCCCCAGGCGGCTCAGCGTCTCCCGGTGGCTGGGAGCGGCGATACCCTCCTCGCCGAGTGCCTGCATCGGCGCCACACCCACCTCGAACACCGCCTGCAACAAGCCCGCGCGGTCGGCGTAGTGGTAGAAGACGCTCGCCTCCGAGACGCCCGCCGCCTGCGCCACCGCACGCGTCGTCAGTCGAGCCACGCCGCGCTCGCGGAGCAGCTCGAGCGCCGCGGCGAGGATCGCTTCGCGCCCGCCCGCCGGCGGGCGTCCTCGGCGTCTTGGCGGCTGCGCGGGCACGTGGCAAGAGTTTCACAATGTTTGCGGCCCCGGCCTGAGGGTAACCATATTCTGAGTACGCACTCAGGAAAGGGAGGAGTTATGGCTCGAAAGTGGTGGACGCTGCTCGCGGTCTGCACCGGGGTGTTCATGCTGCTGCTGGACATCACGATCGTCAACGTCGCGCTGCCCGACATCCAGCATGCTTTCAACGCCTCGCTTGCCGACCTGCAATGGGTCATCGACGCGTATGCGCTGACGCTCGCCGCGCTGCTCTTGACCGCAGGCTCGGTCGCCGATCTCGCCGGGCGCCGGCTCGTGTTCGCAGCAGGGATCGTCGTGTTCACGTTCGGCTCCGCGCTGTGCGGGTTCGCGTCCGGTGCGACGTTCCTCGCGCTCGCGCGGGCGCTGCAGGGGATCGGCGGCGCGATCATGTTCGCGACCTCGCTGGCGCTGCTTGCGGACGCATTCGAACCGCGCGAGCGCGGCGCCGCGTTCGGCGTGTTCGGGGCCGTGACCGGGATCGCCGTCGCTGTCGGTCCGGTCGCGTCCGGGAATCGCGCGGGCCCGTCGCCCGCCGGCCTGATTGGGCCGGCTTTGTGACCTTCACCGCCGCGCTGACCGCGCTCGTCTACGGGCTGATTCGCAGCGAGCCCGACGGCTGGGGCTCGACGACCGTCGCCGGCTCGCTGATCGCGGCGGCGGTGCTGCTGACCGTGTTCGTCGTGCTCGAGCTGCGCACGCGCGCGCCGATGCTTGACCTCGGGCTGCTGCGCGTACCCACGTTCGACGGTGGGTTGATCGCGGCGTGGGCGATCTCGGCGTCGATCTTCTCGCTGCTGACCTACATCGTCCTGTACTTGCAGAACGTGCTCGGCGCGTCGGCCATCCAGACGGGGTTGCGATTGTTGCCGCTGACCGGAGCGATCTTCGCCACCGCCGGGTTCGCGGGACGCCTCACCGGCCGGGTGGCGATCCGCTGGTTGATCGGCCCTGGATTCGTGCTCGTCGGCGCCGGCCTGCTGCTGATGCGCGGCCTGACCTCAGGTGACTCGTGGACCCATCTGCTGCCCGGTTTGGTCGTCTCCGGCGTCGGCGCCGGCTTGATCAACGTGCCACTTGCCTCCACCGCCGTTGGGGTCGTCGAGCCGGCGCGGGCCGGGATGGCGTCGGGGATCAACTCGACCCTGCGGCAGGTCGGGATCGCGACCGGCGTCGCGGCGCTGGGGAGCATCCTTGCATCACAGGTGCACAACTCGGTGCTCTCGCAGGTGCGTCGCGGTCCGCTGGCGGCCCACGGTGCGGCGCTGGCACACGCGATCAACAACGGCGCCGTGGCGCAGGTCGTCGCCAACACATCCGTGAGCCTGCGTGGCGAGGTCGTCCACGTCGCACGGACCGCGTTCGTCGACGGGCTGAACTCGATCCTGCTGATCGGGGCGGTGATCTCGTTCTGCGCAGCCGCCTTGACGATCGTGCTGATCCGCCAGCGCGACTTCGTCGGCGCGCAAACCGGGCAGCCAGAGCCGGCCGAGGCCGCCGCAGCCGTGAGCGGCTAACTAAATACCCAGCCTGCGAACACGACCGCCTACGACGGCGGCGCGCGCTCGAGCAGGCCGGCGCGCGCGAGGCACGCACGCAGTTGCGCCGCCGCCTCAAAGCGGATCGGGACCATCCCGACGCCGTCAGCCGCCTCGAGGTTCACGGGCCGGTCGTCGATCATCGCGGTCGTCGCCGCCGCCAGTGCGTAGCGGTGTAGGAGCCGCTCGAAGATCTCGGGGTCGGGCTTCGCGATCCCCTCAAACGCTGACACGACCGTCCCGTCGAACCAGCGCATGAACGCGTAGCGCCGGCGGCGAACGGGGTAGGTCTCGGCCTCCATGTTCGTCAGCGCGAAGCAGGGAACGCCCGCCGACTTGAGCTCGCGCAGGATCTCGACGGTCCCCTCGATCGGCCCGGCGATCATCTCCTCGCTGCGCCGGCCCCACGCCCAGATCAGCTCGGCGTAGTCAGGATGAGCCGCGGCCAGCGCGCTGCATGAGCGCTCGAACGGGACCCCGAGATCGTGGTCGTGGTGCCACGCCGGCGTGCAGATCTCGGCCAGGAAGCGATCCATCGCCCGCTCGTCGTCAAACAGCTTGCGGTACAGGTAGCGCGGGTCCCATTCGAGCAGCACGCCGCCAAGGTCGAACACGACCGCCTCGATCCTCACCATCTGCGAGCGACGACGGTCACGCCGCCGGACTGTAGCGCCCATCGCCGGCGCCGCGAAAGCGATCGAGACGCCGGCCGATCAATACATCGTGCTCCTGCTGATCGCCCCGGCGACTGGCCTGGCCGCGGCGGCCGTGGCCGGCTACCGCGCACGTGCTACCGTCGCGCGGCGCTTTGCCCAGCCTGGCAACACGCTGCTGACTGTGGGCCACGCGCGCGTCAGGATGCTCGCGGGTTGCGCGGTGTGGCTGCTGGCATTGGCGGCAACGGGGTGCGGCGGTGCGTCGCGGCACCACCGCCGACCGGCGGCGACGCCCCCGATCGCGCGAGTCGCGACACCGCCGGGGATCGCGTTGATCAAGCACGTCGTGATCGTGATGCAAGAGAACCGCTCGTTTGACTCGTACTTCGGCACGTATCCGGGCGCCGATGGGATCCCGGCCAAGGACGCCCAGTTCACCGTCTGCGTGCCGGATCCGGCGACCGGTGGCTGTGAGCGGCCATATCACGACCCGTCGCTGGTCAACGGCGGCGGCCAGCACGGTGCCGACGCCGCCGCCGCCGACATCGACGGCGGCCGCATGGACGGGTTCGTCCGTGAGTCCGAGCAGGGGCCAGGACGCGGCTGCGGCGCGACCGCGGGCGTGTGTGATCCGAGCTCCCGCTCGGACGTGATGGGGTATCACGACGCGCGCGAGATTCCCAACTACTGGGCCTATGCGCACGCGTACGTGCTCCAGGACCACATGTTCGAGCCCACGGCGTCGTGGAGCCTGCCGTCTCACCTGTACGCAGTGTCGGAATGGTCGGCGCGTTGCAGCGTCGCCGGGGACGCCGCCAGCTGCGTCAACGACGATCAGCTCGGCGGCTTTCAAACGGCCGAGATCGCCGGCTTTCACGGCGATGTCGCCAACGCCCGCCGGCTGTTGCGCACCCTGCGCGCCGGGCGCGTCGGCGGCGAGCTGCGCCGCTGCGTGCTGGACGGCCAGGACTCGCGCGGGGACACGGCCCCGACCGCCCGCTCCGTCAGGCCGACCGCGGCGCAGCTGCGGCGCTGCCGCGCCCGCTTGGCGCGTCAGGCACGCCGGGCGCTCACGCGGGCGCGGCTGGTGCAGTCGAACGTCACGCACTTCAACTACGCGTGGACGGATCTCACCTATCTGCTGCACAAGCGCCGCGTGAGCTGGGGCTACTTCATCACCGAAGGCGGGCAGCCCGACTGCGAGGGCAGCGCGAACTGCACCTCGGCGCCGATGACGCTCGGGACGCCGAGCATCTGGAACCCGCTGCCATCGTTCACCGACGTCCAGCAAGACGGGCAGGTCGGCAACATCCAGGGTGTCTCGAGCTTCCTCGCCGATGCCCATGCCGGCACGCTGCCGGCGGTCTCGTGGGTCGTGCCCGACCAACCGGATTCCGACCACCCGCCCGCCAACATCGATGCGGGGCAGGCGTACGTCACGAACCTGATCAACTCCGTGATGCGAGGCCCCAACTGGGGCTCGACCGCGATCTTCCTCGTCTGGGACGACTGGGGTGGGTTCTACGACCACGTCGCGCCGCCGGTCGTCGACCACGACGGGTTCGGCATCCGCGTCCCGTCACTGTTGATCAGCCCGTACGCGCGGCCCGGTTACATCGACCACCAGACGCTCAGCTTCGACGCGATCGACAAGTTCATCGAGGACGACTTCCTCGACGGCGAGCGGCTGGACCCGGCGACCGACGGCCGGCCCGATCCGCGGCCCGACGTGCGCGAGAGCTGGGACGGGCTGGGCGACATCGCCTCTGACTTCGACTTCGCTCAGGCGCCATTGCCGCCGCTGATCCTGCCGCTGCACCCGCCCCCCGGGCCGGCGTCGACCCCGGGAGGGTGAGCCGCCCCCGGCGCGCCCGCCCGTCAATGTGACCGGGACCGGCGCGCCCACCCGTCAATCGGCGTGGCTGGCGACCGACTCGGCAGGTCGATGCTCGTAGTTGCGCCGGCAGCCGTCCGAACAGAAGTACAGCGTCTGGCCGGCGACCGTGGCGCGCACGGCTCTGGCACGGTCGACCTGCATCCCGCAGACGGGATCGCTCGCGCCGCGGCGCACGGTCAGCGCCAGCAGTCCGGCGAAGATCGCCAGCCCGAGCACGTTCAGCGCCAGCTTGTAGTTGACCGCCAGCGTGCCGAAGATGTCGGCGCGCGCCGGCCGGGGCCCGGCAGGGATCGCGCCAACCGCCCCGAACAGCGCGTCGACGATCAGGCCGGCGATCGACATCGTGACGAACATCAGCGCCGTGATCGCCAGCGCGTATGAGGTGCCGTAGAACTTGCGGTAGATCGCGACGATCGGGAGCACGATCAGGTCGGCGAACAGGAACGCGAGCACGCCGGCGAAGCTGATCCCGCCCGACCACAGCACCGCGGCCAGCGGCACGTTGCCGACCGAGCAGACGAAGCTGAGCACGGCGATCAGCGGACCGGCGATCACGTTCTCGAGCGCCGGCAGCGGCTGCGGCGCATGGCGCAGGAACAGCGACGAGAACACGCTGTTGCCCAGTTGCGCGACGAACCCCGCCAGCAGGAAGCCAAGCGCGATCTCGCGCCACAGCATCTGCCAGTCGGCGCGGAAGTTGTGCGCGACGTCCGACCAGGCGTCGACGGATGTCAGCCGCCGGCGCCACGGCAGCTCGCTGCCGACCGCGTGGTGCTGGTGGCCGGCGGTCGCGGCGCGCGCGTGCCGGCGCGCATCGTCCTCGAGCGCGCGGCTGACGAACAGGCGCAGCAGCGCGGTCATCAGCACGATCATCACGATCCCGCCGGCGTACTCGGCCAGCGTGAACTGCCAGCCGATCAGCACCCACAGGACGAGGCCGAGCTCCCACACGAGGTTGGTCGAGGCGAACTGGAACGCGAGCGCGCTCGCCGCGCTGGCGCCCTTGGCGAACAGCGACTTGCCGATCGCGACCGCGGCGTAGGAGCACGACGACGAAGCCGCGCCGAGCCCGGCCGCCCGCACGATCGCCCCCGCACCGCGGCCGCTGAGCGCGCGCTCGATCCGCTCGCGCGGCACCCACGCCTGGACCACGGCCGAGATCGCGAACCCCAGCACGAGCGCCCACCACACCTCCCAGGCCATCAGGAAGGCGTCCTTTAGGCCGTGCCAGATCACGTCGAACGCTGCGGTCATACCTCACAGCATACCCCTAGGGGGTAGTGGTATGCTGAATCACACGCCGATGCCGGAACCGACTCGCCCGACCCGCGGCTATACCGCCACCAAGGACCAGCTGCTGGCACGGCTGCGCCGGATCGAGGGCCAGATCCGCGGGATCGAGGGGATGGTGCAGGACGATCGCTACTGCGTCGACATCCTGACCCAGATCAGCGCCGCGCAGGCGGCACTGGACAAGGTGGCGCTCGGCCTGCTCGACGACCACGCCCACCACTGCGTGATCGGCGCCCAGTCGGCAGCGCAGCGCGAGCAGAAGACCGCCGAGCTGATGGCAGCAGTCGGCCGCCTGATGCGCCGCAACTGAGCCCAAGCCGGCCGCCGTGGACAATCTGTCAGACCAACACCGATCCATCCAAGGAGCGCAAGTGAAGATCTCTGTTGTAGGAAAGGGCAATGTCGGCGGAGGCCTGTCGAACCTCTGGGATAAGGCGGGCCATGACGTCACCAGGATCGGGCGCGAGGGCGGGGACGTCAGCGACGCGGACGTGGTCCTGATCGCGATTCCAGGCGCCACGATCGCCGAGGCATTCGAGACCGTCAGCGGCTGGCAGGGCAAGACCGTGATCGACGCGACCAACCTGATCGGCGCCGAGCCGCCGGCGGGGTTCGCCTCGAACACCGAGTTCGTCAAGTCCAAGACGGGCGGCCCGACCGCGAAGTCGTTCAACAACAACTTCGCGGCGCTGTATGACCGCGTCGGGGACACGCGCGAGCGCCCCTGCAACCTGTGGTGCGGGGATGAGGAGGCGCGCGTCGTCGTCGAGCAGCTCAACCGCGACGCCGGCTACGAGCCCGTCTACGGCGGCGGCGTTCAGGACGCGCCGCTGCACGAGAACTTCCTCAAGCTCGTGTTCGCGGTCATGCAGGGTGGGATGGGCCCGTTCTTCTACCGGATGGCGCCACCCGAACGGCTGTGAGCAAAGACGCCACACGGATGCTGCTCTCGGTCCTCGACCAATCGCCGATCCCAGAGGGATCGACCGGCGCCGACGCGCTGCACAACACGCTCGACCTCGCGCGGCTCGCCGACGCGCTCGGCTACCACCGCTACTGGGTAGCCGAGCACCACGGCGGGCCGATGCTGGCCAGCGCCAGCCCGGAGGCGCTGATTGGCCCGATCGCCACCACGACGCGCCAGATCCGCGTCGGCAGCGGCGGCGTGATGCTGCCGCACTACAGCCCGTACAAGGTCGCCGAGACGTTCACGATCCTCGCCGCGCTGTTTCCTGGCCGGATCGACCTCGGGCTCGGACGCGCCGCCGGCACCGACGCGATGACGACGTACGCGCTGCAGCGTGATCGGCGGACCGCCTCGCCCGACGACTTCCCCCAGCAGCTGTCCGAGCTGCTGGCGTACTTCGACGATGCGCTGGCCGCCGATCATCCGTTCCGGCACCTCGCCGCGATGCTCCCCGGCCGGCCCGAGCTGCCGGTGCCGTGGCTGCTGGGCTCCTCGCCCCAGAGCGCGATCTGGGCCGGCCAGCTCGGGCTCCCGTACGCGTTTGCCGACTTCATCAACCCGGCCGGCGCCGAGATCGCCGCGCTCTACCGCCAGCACTTCACTGCCGCGCGCGAGCTCGAGACACCGCGCACCGCGGTCGCCGCCTGGGTGCTGTGCGCAGCCACCGACGAGGAGGCCCAATACCTCGCCGCCAGCAGCCGGATGACGCTCGCGCTGCTGCGGCGCAATCAGCTGATCGCGGTGCCGCCGCCGGACAAGGCGCTCGCGTTCCTCGAGCGCGAGGGCAAGGCGGCTGGCGACGGCTCGCTGCCCGGGCGGCGCGGGATCATCGGCTCGCCGGCGACCGTCCGTGCGGGGATCGAGCAACTGGCCGGCGAGTACGGCGCGGACGAGATGATCGTCGTCACAATCACGCACGACCACGGCGCCCGCCGGCGTTCGTACGAGCTGATCGCCGAGGCGCTCGGCCTCGATCTCACGACGCGCGAGGCCACGGCGTTATCCGGTACATGACCAAGCGACTGCTGTACAGCACGATCGACAGTCCAATCGGCGAGTTGCTGCTGGTCGGCGACGGCCGGGCGCTGCACCGCCTGCAGATGCGCGCCGGCCGTCGGCCGGCGACGATCGATCCCGCCTGGCGGCGCGACGACGACGCGTTCGGCGCCGCGACCGCACAGCTACACGAGTACTTCGACGGCTCCCGGCAACAGTTCGAGCTCGAGCTCCAACTGAACGGGAACCCATTCGAGCAGGGCGTCTGGGATGCCCTGCGCACGATCCCCTACGGCCAGACCACCAGCTACGGGGCGATCGCGAAGCAAATCGGCAAGTCGGCGGCTGCCCGCGCGGTCGGCCTGGCCAATGGTCGCAACCCCGTCGCCGTGATCGTCCCCTGTCACCGGGTGATCGGCGCCAACGGCAGCCTGACCGGGTTCGGCGGCGGCTTGGAGCGAAAGCGCTTCCTGCTCGACCTCGAGGGCGGCCGACTGGCGCTGCTCACGGCCTCATGAATGGCACGCCGCACTCATGAGATGCCCCCGATCTCCCGCGCCGCAGCTCGCACGAACCCGGCCGCCATCGCCTCGCCGACGCCCCCGACCGGGAGCAGGCGCGGCACCGACAGGTTTGCCGCCAACCCCACGTGGATCCTGGTGGCGCCCGCCTGCTCGAGTCGCCAGTTGACCTCGAAGCGCTCGGTGTCGCGGGCGTCGTGCGGCACGCGGTGCAGGCTGACCGTCTGGGGCGGTGCGGCTGTCACCCTCAGCAGCAGGTGAAAGTCGCGCGCGACCGGGCCGATCGCGGCGTGCAGGGTCGCGCGCGCGATCGTCGGCTCGCCGGCGGCGCCGCGCTCCAGGACCTCGACCTCGCGCACCGCTTCTGGATACCAGCTCGGATACCGCTGGACCGCGAGCAGCACTCCAAAGCAGGTCTCGATCGGCGCAGCGACAGTCGCGCTCGCAGTTCCCCGCAGCTCCTTCACACTCACCTCCGCATCGCTTGAACACGATCACTGTTGGACTAGCGCCCGACCGGGCACCAGAAGCGCAGAGACCCGAAGAGAATATCCGTAGAAACACCGGGTGCTGTGATCTGCAGTCTGGTTAGCATCGGCCCCAACAAGCTACCGAGAGGGATGAGACTGTGACCAAGTGGGTATACGACTTCTCCGAGGGCTCGCGGGAGATGCGCGAGCTGCTGGGTGGCAAAGGCTCCGGGATCGCCGAGATGACCCGCGTGCTCGGCGCCGAGCGGGTCCCCGCCGGCTTCACGGTCACGACCGAGGCGTGCGTCGCCTATATGAACGCCGACAAGCAGGAGCCCGAGGAGATGGCCGCGCAGGTGGCCGAGGCCCTCGGCCGGCTCGAGGCGCTCGCTGGCAAGAAGCTCGGCGACCCCAAGGATCCGCTGCTCGTGTCGGTGCGCTCGGGCGCCCGCGAGTCGATGCCCGGGATGATGGACACGGTCCTCAACCTC
Organism: Solirubrobacteraceae bacterium; assembly: GCA_049518835.1. GTDB lineage: Bacteria > Actinomycetota > Thermoleophilia > Solirubrobacterales > Solirubrobacteraceae > Palsa-465. The sequence continues at coordinate 3,934 of JBEKRJ010000066.1, read as the reverse complement.
GGCCTGTCCGACGAGGCGGTCGCCGGGATCGCGAAGGCGACCGGCAACGAGCGCTTCGCCTATGACTCCTACCGACGCTTCGTGCAGATGTTCGGCAACGTCGTGCGCGGCATCTCCGGCGACCTGTTCGAGGACGCGATCAAGGAAGTCAAGGACAGCCGCGGCGTCAAGCTCGACACCGAGCTCGACGTCGACGCGCTCAAGGAGCTGACCGCCAAGTTCAAGGCGATCTACAAGCAGCACACCGGCCAGGAGTTCCCGACGGACCCGCAGGAACAGCTGAGCTACTCGATCCGCGCCGTGTTCGACTCGTGGATGGGCGACCGCGCGGTCGCCTACCGCAGGATGAACAAGATCCCGCACGACTGGGGCACGGCCGTCAACGTCCAGCAGATGGTGTTCGGCAACAAGGGCGACACGTCGGGCTCCGGCGTCGTGTTCTCGCGCGACGAGGTCACCGGCGCACCGGACCCCAGCGGCGACTTCCTCCCCAACGCGCAAGGCGAGGACGTCGTCTCCGGCGCGCGCACCCCGCGCGACATCGCCGAGCTCGAGGACTGGATGCCCGGTGCCAACGCCGAGCTGATGGAGATCCTGCGCACGCTCGAGAACCACTACAGGGACATGCAGGACACCGAGTTCACCGTCGAAGAGGGCAAGCTGTTCATGCTCCAGACGCGCAACGCCAAGCGGCCCGCGCAGGCGGCCGTGCGGTTCGCCGTCGATGCGGTCAACGAGGGCCTGCTGACGCGCGAAGAGGCGATCGTGACGATCGACGTCGGTGCACTGGATGCGCTGCTGCACCCGACGTTCGACCCCAAGGCGAAGTTCGACGTCCTGGCGACAGGTGTCAACGCGTCCCCGGGCGCCGCCAAGGGCGAGGTCGTGTTCTCCGCGCCCGAGGCGGTCGCGGCGGCCGAGGAGGGGCGCGACGTGATCCTCGTGCGTCCGTTCACCGACGCCGACGACGTCGCCGGCTTCTACGCCGCGAAGGGGATCCTGACCTCGGAGGGCGGCAAGGCGTCGCACGCCGCACTCGTCGCGCGCGGCATGGGCCGCCCCGCGGTGGTCGGCGTCGAGGCGCTGTCGATCGACCTCAAGACGAGGACGATCACCGTCGACGGGACCGTGATCCACGGGGGCGACCGGATCGCGATCGACGGCACCAAGGGCATCGTCACGGTCGCGGACGTGCCGCTGGTCGAGGCGAGGGTCGACGAGAACTTCCAGCAGGTGCTCGCGTGGGCCGACGAGATCCGTGAGCTGGGCGTGCGGACCAACGCCGACACGCCCGCCGACGCGCGGCGCGCACGCGAGCTCGGCGCCGAGGGAATCGGCCTGTGCCGGACCGAGCACATGTTCATGGAGGAGGACCGCCAGCCGAAGATGCGGGCGATGATCATGGCCAACACGCTCGAGGCTCGGCGCGCGGCGCTGGCCGAGCTGCTGCCGCTGCAGCAGGAGGACTTCGAGGGCATCTTCGAGGCGATGGCCGGGCTGCCCGTCACGATCCGCCTGCTCGACCCGCCGCTGCACGAGTTCATGCCGCGGGCCGAGGATCTCGCGGCGCAGATCGAGCGCGCCAAGGCGGACAACGGCGCTGACGTCGCGCAGCTCGAGCATCTGCTGGCGCGGGTGCACGAGATCAGCGAGGCCAACCCGATGCTCGGCACACGCGGCTGCCGCCTCGGGATCCTGTATCCCGAGATCTACGAGATGCAGGTCCAGGCGATCTTCCGCGCCGCCAAGGCGGCGCCCAAGCCGCCGCACCCCGAGGTGATGATCCCGCTGGTCGACTACGAACAGGAGCTCGAGATCATGCGCGCGCTCGTGGTCAAGGTCGGCGACGAGGAGGGCCTCGAAGTGGGGACCGACTACACGGTCGGGACGATGATCGAGCTGCCGCGCGCGTGCTTCGTCGCCAACCGGATCGCCGAGCACGCCGACTTCTTCTCGTTCGGCACCAACGACCTGACGCAGACGGCGCTCGGGTTCAGCCGCGACGACGTCGAGTCGAAGTTCGTCCCGACCTACATCGACCGCAAGATCATCGACCGCAGCCCGTTCGAGACGATCGACCGGCCAGGCGTCGGCTGGCTCGTGCGGCTGGCCGCATGGGTCGGGCGCGAGGCGCACCCGCGGCTCAAGCTCGGGATCTGCGGCGAGCACGGCGGCGACCCGGAGTCGATCGAGTTCTTCCATGAGGCGGGGCTCAACTACGTCTCCTGCTCGCCGTTCCGCGTCCCGATCGCGCGGATCGCGGCCGCCCGTGCGCAGATCCTCAACCCGCGCACGGACCTGAGCGTGTACGAGCAGCTCACGCCGGTAGCGAGCTGAACCACCCGAGCCCGAGCAAGCACGGAACCGGGGGCGCTACCTGCGCCCCCGGTTTTCACTTCGGTCATGATTAGCCCGTGCTTGCCGTCTTCTGCTCGCAGACCGACGCCCACGACCCGCTCCGCGCGCTGACGATCGGCGAGCGCCCCGAGCCGAGCCCGCCCGACGGCTGGACGACGGTGACGGTCAAGGCGGCGTCGCTGAACCATCACGACCTGTGGTCGCTGCGCGGCGTCGGGCTGCCCGCCGACCGGCTGCCGATGATCCTCGGCTGCGACGCCGCCGGGATCGACGGGGACGGCAACGAGGTGATCGTCCACTCGGTGATCTCCGATCCCGACTGGAGCGGCGACGAGACGTTTGACCCCAAGCGCTCGCTGCTGTCAGAGCGCCATCAGGGGACGTTCGCGCAGCGCGTCGCGGTGCCGCGGCGCAACCTGGTCGCCAAGCCGCCGCAGCTGAGCTTCGCGCAGGCCGCGTGCCTGCCCACCGCGTGGCTGACCGCCTACCGGATGCTGTTCAGCCGCGCCCGCATCGTGCCGGGGATGACGATCCTCGTCCAGGGCGCGACCGGCGGCGTCGCGACCGCGCTGACCGTGCTCGCGAGCGCCGCGGGGATCCGCGTGTGGGTCACCGCGCGGTCGGCGCACAAGCGCGAGCAGGCGCTCGAGCTCGGCGCCGAGCAGGCGTTCGAGCCCGGCGCCAGGCTCCCAGGCCGCGTCGACGCGGTGCTCGAGACCGTCGGCAAGGCGACCTGGGCGCACTCGATCCGCGCGCTCAAGCCCGGCGGGACGCTCGTCGTCTCGGGCGCCACGACCGGCGACGCCTCGCCGGCGGAGCTGACTCGGATCTTCTTCCTGCAGCTGTCGGTGATCGGCTCGACGATGGGCACCCGCGAGGAGCTCGAGCGGCTCGTGGCGCTGATGCTCAGCCGCGAGATCCGCCCGGCGATCCAGCAGGAGCTGGCGCTCGCCGACGCCCGCGAGGGCTTCGAGTCGATGCTCAACGGCGAGCTCGTCGGCAAGATCGTGTTCACGACCTAAACTAGCCGCCGCGGGAACACGGAACGAGGCGCTTGTATTCGCCGATCAGCTCGCGCTCGACCTGGCGGACGTGAGTGCGACCGAACCAGTCGAGCGAGGTGCCGTGTGGCCGAGCGCGAGTAATGTCGCGGCGATGAGCGTACCCACCTTTCGCACAATCATCGAGCCGTTCCGGATTCACTCCGTGGAGCCGCTGCGGATGACCACGAGGCAGCACCGCCAGGCGGTCGTGTCCCAGGCAGGTTACAACCTGTTCGAAGTGCACGCGAAGGACGTGCTGATCGACTTGCTCACCGACTCCGGCACCGGCGCGATGAGCCGCGACCAGTGGGCCGCGATCCAGCACGGCGATGAGTCCTACGCCGGCTCGCCGTCGTACTACGTGTTCCGGGACGCCGTGCGCGAGCTGTTCCCGTTCGAGCACGTGATCCCCACCCACCAAGGCCGGGCAGCCGAGAGGATCCTGTTCAGCGTCCTCGCCGAGCCTGGGAAGGTGGTACCGAACAACACGCACTTCGACACCACCCGAGCCAACGTCGAGTACAACGGGGCGC
>JBEKRJ010000065.1:0-15942 GCA_049518835.1 Solirubrobacteraceae bacterium | reverse complement strand
GCGCGGACAAGCACAAGTTGGGGTCACGACTGATGTCGTGACCCTTCTAGGTATTCCGCCGCCAGCGGTTGGTTACACCGCGGCCTTGAGCTGGCCGCGCACGTACACGATCCGCTGCACGGTGGTCAGCACCGTCAGCGCCGCGAGCACGTATACCGCCGGCGCGAGCAGCTCGAAATGCCCCAGCGAGGCGCCCTTGGCGAACACCAGGCCGATCGACAGGATCACGACCCGCACCGGCCTCGTCGCCAGGCCGACCTTGCAGGCGACCCCGAGCGACTCGGCGCGGGCGCGCGTATAGGACACCATCAACGAGAACAGCACCGCGGCGACGACCGCCGCGACCGCGGTTTGGTCGTGGCGCGAGGCGAAGTAGGCGCCGACCGCGGTCAGCACGATCCCCTCCTCGAGGCGGTCGAGCGTCGAGTCCAGGAACGCTCCAAACGGGGTGCCCTTGCCCGACATGCGCGAGTAGCGCCCGTCGAGCGTGTCCATCACCGAGCCGACGATGAACGCGATCCCGGCGAGGAAGAACAGCCGGCCGACCAGCAGCCCCGCGGCCGTGATGTTGAGCGCAAAGCCGGTCAGCGAGATCGCGTTCGGGGTCAGGCGCGACTCGATCAGCCGCTCGCGCATCAGCTCCTGCGTGGTCGTGCCGTTGCGTCGCGGGCGTGGTGAGCGAGGCGGACGCGGCCGCGCGGCTTTGGTCTGCTGTGGCATCGGCTACGCCGGTACCGGACCGAACGCCCAGGCGTCCGGCCTCGCCCGGGCCAGCAGCCGGTCGGCGAGCACCGCCGAGGCGGCGGCGGTGACCGCGCCGAGGAACACGTCGGTGAGGTAATGGTTGCCGGTCGCGATCACGACGAACGTGATCCACACCGGGTACAGGCTCCATGCGATCCTGGCGGGCCAGTGGCGCACGAGCCGGATCATCGGCACGCCGACCATCACCGCGAAGCACACGTGCATCGACGGCACCGATGCGTACAGGTTCAGGAACGCGCTGCTGGCGCCGTGCTCGACCGTGATCCCGGTGAACTGCGCGATCGTGTCGGTGAAGCCCCACTCGGGCAGCAGTCGCGGCGGCGCGGTCGGATAGACCGCGTAGCCGATCAGCGCGATCCCCATCGCGATCATGAACATGTTGCGCACGAAGTAGAACGAATCGTTGCGCCGCAGGTAGATGAACAGCAGCGCGCCGATCGTGACCACGTAATGCGCGTTCAGGTACGTCCAGTCGGCGAAGTCCATCAGCAGGTGCTCGTTCAGCGCCCACGCCTGGATGCTGGGCTCGACGAACACGTGCAGCGTGCGCTCGAGGTCGATGATCTTCATCGCGTCGCCGAACGGCTTGTAGCCCGGCAGCTGAGCGCTGCCGTAGGCCACCGCCCGGACCAGGCCGTAGAGCACGTACGCGCCCACGAACAGCAGCACCTGGCGGATCACGTCGATCCAACCGTGCGGCAAAACCCGCGTTTCGATGAACCTAAACGGACGCCGCATTCCTACTTTAATGCTACCGGTGTCTGCGGTCGGCGCCTTCCCGAACCGGCGCAGCGTGGCGAGCGGGCGCCGATCCGGCCCAGCGAGAAGCGGATCACGAGCCGCACCGGACCCGCCCCGCGCAGCGTCAGCGAGGTGAAGTCGCCGGCGGGGGCGACGCAGCCCGACCCTTCCCCCAGCGCCCAGTAGGAGCTGAAGTGCACCCGCACGAGCGCGGTCCCGGGGCGGCTCGCGCGCAGCGTCAGCGAGTCTGCCCCCAGCGCCGTCAGGGTCGCGGCGCCCTGGACGATCGGCGTCGGGTCGGCGACCGCGTACACCCGCCAGTGGGCGATGCGCGTCACCAGCCGCAGGTACGGCAGGCCGCGGTCGATCAGCGCCGCCTCGGCGCGGGCCGAGTAGTCCAGCGGCGCGTCGGCGATCGCGACGAAGCGGACCGCGTTGCGGTGCAGCCACCCGTCGTAACGCGCCGCGGTCAGCCGCCCCGCGTAGAACAGCGAGTTGTATTTGATGTCGAGCTGGCGCTCCCAGCCGCGCGCCAGCGGGAACCGCGTCGCGACCGCATACGCCTCCCAATGAAAGGCGGTGAACGGGATCTCGATCCGGAACGGCGGGTCGCCCTGGCGCGCCAGGAACCGCAGCAGCGGCGCGTAGTACCCCTTCGCCGACGTCGGATCGCCGGCCGCGGTCGTCAGGTCGCGCACCGGGTCATGCCATTCGACGTACAGCAGGGGGAGCGCCGCGGCCAGCAGCAGCGCCTGGCGATGCGGCCACAGCAGCAGCGCGGCGAGCGGCGCCGCCACGAACGTCCCCAGCCGCGCGACGTTGCTGCCCGCCGGCGACGGGACCAGGTACGCGCCGACCGTCCCGAGCGCGTACAGCACGAGCGCCGCGCGCAGCACCCTCGCTGGCCTCGGGCTGGCCCACAGGCACGCGAGCGCGATCAGCGGCACCGGCCAGAAGGCCGAGAACGCGAACGGCTCCCGACCGCCTTCCGGGAACGCCACGGCCAGCAGCGCGACCGGGACGAGCGCGGCGCCGCAGACCGCGATCCCGGGCAGCGCCCCGCGGATGCGGGCGGCTGGCGTCCCATCCGCGAGCGCCGCGACTGCGAACGCGACCCCCGCCAGCGCCGGGATCAGCGCCGCCACCGGGCTCGCGAGCGCGCTCGCCAGCGCGAGCGACGCGGCGCTCCACGGCCGCCGGCGGTCGAGCGCGACCACGGCCGCGAGCGCCGGCAGCGTGCCGAACGCGAACGCCAGCCGGCCGGTGTACAGGTTCGTCGCGGTCGCCGCGCCGAACACCAGCGCCCCCAGCCACGCGTCGGCGCCGCAGTGGCGCCGCGCCAGCGACTCGAACAGCGCCGCAGTCCCGGTCGTCGCGATCGCCGCCGCCAGCTGCGGCGTCAGCGCCGCCGAGACGGCCGGGAACAGCACGCTGTAGCCGAGCGTGTCGTGCCCGTCATACCAGAAGTTGTTCCAGATCCCAAAGCCCTCGATCCGGAACAGCTGCGCGCGGAACATGTGTGCCGCGAGGTCGAAGCTCGGCGGCGACACGAGCACGTACACGAGCGCCGGCACGCCCGCGACCAGCACCGGCGCCACGCGCCGGCGATCTGTCCGAGCGCTCACAGCGCGGCCACGAACGCGGCGATCCGGTCGAGCACCGCCGGCTCGTCGAGCCACGGCCAGTGACCGGCGCCGGCGAGCGCCAGCAGCTCGGCGTTCGGGATGCGGGCGGCGTATGCCTCGGCCAGCCCGACGCCAAACCACGGGTCACGCTCGCCCCAGACCACCAGCGCCGGCATCGCCAGACCCTGCAGCGAGGCTCCCGCGGCCGCCAGCCGCGCCTCACTGCCGTCGCGCAGCAGCCGCAGGATCGCCCGCTGCGTGCCGTGGTCGAACTGCGCCCACAGCGCGTCGATCGCGCTCTCGGTCCACGCGTTCGGATCCGCGCAGCCGCGGCGCAACAGGCGCCCGAGCCGCGTGCGCGTCGTGGCGCCCATCACCAGCTCCCCGAGCCCGGGTGCACGCAGGATCCGCGCCAGCGCCGGCCAGCGCCAGCCGTCCAGCAGCGCCAGCGGGTTGCACAGCACCAGCCCCGCCACCCGCTCGGGGTGGCGTTGCGCGAACACCAGGCCGGCGCCCGCGCCCCAGTCGTGCGCGACCAGCGCGACGCGCTCGAGCGCGAGCGCGTCCAGCAGCAGCTCGACGAACGCGGCTTCGCCCGCGAGCGAGTAGTCGAGATGGCTGGCCTTGCTCGAGCGCCCGAACCCCGGGAGGTCGGGGACGATCCCCCCGGTCCGCTGCAGCGACCCGACCCACGCGTCGCCGCTGCACGGGATGCCGTGCAGATACAACGTCGGGGTCGCGGTGAACGATGCGCTGCGGTAGAAGACGGACGCTCCGGCGACCTCGATCGTGTGCTCGTCGACACGCACCCGCGGGCGAGGATAACGTCCTCGGCGATGCCCGCCGAGCCGCCGCCCGCCGCCCGCGTCCTGTGCCTCGGCGAGGCGCTGGTCGACCTGATCTGCGAGCGCCACGTCGAGGACCTCGACCAGGCGGACGCATTCGTGCCCCGGTTCGGCGGCGCGGTCGCCAGCATCGCGGTCGCTGCCGCGCGTGCGGGCGCGCGCGTGACGCTCGCGGGGGGCGCCGGCGACGATCCCTGGGGGCGCTGGCTGCGACGGCGCTTGCACGACGAGCAGGTCGAGCTGTCGCTGTTCGCGCTCGTGCCGGGCTCGCAGACGCCGCTTGCGCTGGTGACGATCGACGCGGCGGGCGAGCCGCGCTACGAGCACTACGGCGACCACATCCCGGCGCTCGGGCATTCGCTCCCCGGCGCGCTCGAGCCCGCCGTCGAGGCCGCGGCCGCCCTGTTGCTCAGCTCCAACACGCTTGTCGGCGCCGACGAGCGCGAGCTGACGATGCAAGTCCGCGAGCTGGCGCTCGCAGGCGACCGGCCGGTGATCTTCGACCCGAGCCTGCGCCTGCACCGCTGGCGCTCGCGCGCCGATGCCGCCGCGAGCGCCAACGCATGCGTCCCCGGGGCGCTGCTGGTGCGCTGCAGCGAGGCCGAGGCGGCGCTGATGACCGGCGAGAGCGATCCGGAGCGGGCGGCGGTCGCGCTCGTCAAGGCCGGCGCGCGGCTGGTCGTGATCACGCTCGGGCCCGACGGCGCGATCTGCCGCGGCGAGCTGCGCGCGGACGCGGACGGCGTGCGCCCGGCGGTGCTGCGCAGCACGATCGGCGCCGGCCAGGTCCTGACCGGGACGCTGCTGGCAAAGCTGGCGCTGGCGGACTTCTATGCGCCGGTCGTGCCGGCGTCGCTGCGCGAGGCGGTGGCGGGCGCGGCGAAGGCGTGCGAGCGGTGGGGGGCGCTTGACTAGTGATGTGCCACTAGTACGGTCCGGTTGATGTGAGCGCACCCTCGTGGCGACGCCCGCCACCGCGTCGCGTGCGCGCGATCCGCGACCGGTTGCGGCTGATCTACGGAGTCCCGCTCGCCCAGCCTCACGGCGATCCGATCGCCGAGCTGGTGCTGACCGTGCTGTCGCAGTCGACCAACGACCGCAACCGCGACGTCGCCTACCTCGCGCTGGGCGAGCGGTTCCCCGAATGGGAGGCCGTCCGCGATGCGCCCGTCGACGCGATCGAGGAGGCGATCCGCCCGGGTGGCATCTCGAAAGTGAAATCGGCCCGGATCAAGTCGATCCTGCGCGCGATCACCGACAGCAGCGCGGATCGTCAGCTGTCGCTGCACTGGCTGCGCGATTGCAGCGTCCCCGACGCCCAGCGGTACCTGTGCTCGCTGCCGGGGGTGGGGCGCAAGACCGCCGCGTGCGTGCTGCTGTTCGCGCTCGGGATGCGCGACGTCCCCGTCGACACGCACGTGTCGCGCGTCGGCACCCGGCTCGGGCTGCTTCGCGCCGGCGCCCCGTTCGTCGAGCTGCACGACACGATGCTCGCGATCACCCCCGCCGGCGAGGAGCTCGAGCTGCACCTCAACCTGCTGCGCCACGGCCGGCGGACGTGCGACGCGCGGCGCCCAGATTGCGTCGGGTGCGCGCTGGCGCGGATCTGCCCCAGCGCGTTCAAGGTCGGCTGACGGTTCCCGGGTCCCGATCGAGCGACGCAGGCTCCCCGATCAGCCCGATTAGATCTGCTACTCTCACACTTAGATTTCTAGGCAAGCAGAGGAGCAGAACCAATATGGGAAAGACGATTGGAATCGACCTCGGAACGACCAACTCGTGCATGGCCGTGCTCGAGGGCGGAGAACCGACGGTAGTCGAGAACGCCGAGGGCGGTCGTACGACGCCGTCCGTGGTGGCGTTCGCGCCGTCCGGTGAGCGTCTGGTCGGCACCGTCGCCAAGCGCCAGGCAGTGACCAACCCGCAGAACACGATCTTCTCGATCAAGCGCTTCATGGGCCGCAAAGAGGCCGAGGTGCGCGTCGAGGAGCAGATCGTGCCGTACAAGGTGGTCTCGGGGCCGGGCGGCGACGCGCGCGTCGAGGCCGGCGGCAAGCAGTACTCGCCGCCGGAGATCAGCGCGATGATCCTGCAGAAGCTCAAGACCGACGCCGAGGCGTATCTCGGCGAGACCGTCGACAGTGCCGTGATCACCGTGCCGGCGTACTTCAACGACGACCAGCGCCAGGCGACCAAGGACGCCGGTCGGATCGCCGGCCTCGACGTCAAGCGGATCATCAACGAGCCGACTGCGGCGTCGCTCGCGTACGGGCTCGACAAGGAGACCGACCAGACGATTCTGGTGTTCGACCTCGGCGGCGGCACGTTCGACGTGTCGGTGCTCGAGATCGGCGACGGCGTGTTCGAGGTCAAGGCGACCGCGGGCGACAACCACCTCGGCGGCGACAACTTCGACAAGGCAATCGTCGATTGGCTGGTGGCCGAGTTCAAGCGCTCGCAGGCGATCGACCTCAGCCAGGACCCGATGGCGCTGCAGCGGCTGTACGAGGCGGCTGAGAAGGCAAAGATCGAGCTCTCGACGACCCAGGAGACGCAAATCAACCTGCCGTTCATCACCGCCGATGCCAGTGGCCCCAAGCATCTGGACACGCGCCTGACGCGCGCCAAGCTCGGCGAGCTGACCGCGGCGCTGCTAGACCGTACGGTCGCGCCGGTGCGCCAGGCGCTCAACGACGCCAAAGACAAGGGCGCGGCGACGATCGACCACGTGGTCCTGGTCGGCGGCATGACCAGGATGCCGGCCGTTCAGGAGAAGGTCAAGGAGCTGACCGGCAAGGAGCCGCACCGGGGCGTGAACCCGGACGAGGTCGTCGCGGTCGGCGCCGCGATTCAGGCCGGCGTGCTGGCGGGGGACGTCAAGGACGTGCTGCTGCTGGACGTGACGCCCCTGACCCTCGGAATCGAGACCAAGGGCGGCGTGATGACCAAGCTGATCGAGCGCAACACGACGATCCCGACCCGCAAGTCGGAGATCTTCTCGACCGCTGAGGACAACCAGCCGTCGGTCGAGATCCACGTCCTGCAGGGCGAGCGCGAGATGGCGACCTACAACAAGTCGCTGGGCAAGTTCCAGCTGACCGGCATCCCGCCGGCGCCGCGCGGCATCCCGCAGATCGAGGTCGCGTTCGACATCGACGCGAACGGGATCCTGAACGTGTCCGCCAAGGACCTGGGCACCGGCAAGGAGCAGAAGATCGAGATCAAGGCCGGCTCGGGTCTCTCGGACGACGAGATCAAGCGGATGGTCGGCGACGCCGAGTCGCACGCCGAGGAGGATCGCCGCCTGCGCGAGCTCGCCGAGGCGCGCAACAACGGCGAGAACGCTGCCTACCAGGCCGAGCGCCAGCTCAAGGACCTGGGCGACGCCGTCGATTCGTCCTCCAAGGAGCAGATCGAAGCCGCGATCAAGGACGTGCGCGAGGCCCTCACCTCCGACAACGCTGCGGACATCAACAGCAAGACGGAGGCGCTTCAGACCTCGTTCCACAAGGTCTCCGAGGCGATGTACCAGCGCGCGCAGGAGCAGGCGGCGGCCAGCTCGGGCACGACCGACGGCGCCGGTAGCTCGACCAACGGGTCGGGTGCGGAGGATGTCGTCGATGCCGAGGTCGTCGACGAGGGCAAGTAAGCGATGAACTCAGATCAAGCACAGCCCGCACCGGTGGTCGCGCCGGGCGAGCCCGAGGCGCCGGTGGCTCCCACGGGGCCACCGGCGGCTCCCGGCACCGCGACCAAGTCGGAGATGTTCGAGGAGGGACCCGAGGCGGACGCGATTGTGGCGCTCGAGGTCGAAGACCCAGCCGAGGCGGCCGACCTGGAGGCGGTCGCCGAGGCCGAGGCCGAGATGCACGCGGCTGCCAGCGCCGGCGACCACGCGCCCAAGCTCACGCTTGACCTCGAGCAGCTGGCGGCGAGGGCCCAGAAGGCCGACCAGTACCTCGAGCTCGCGCAGCGGACGAAGGCCGACTTCGAGAACTTCCGCAAGCGCGCGGCGCGTGAGGCGGCCGCGGCCCAGGACCGCGGCGTGGCGAAGCTGGCCCGCGAGCTGCTGCCGGCCGTCGACAACCTCGATCGCGCGCTGGAGGCAGCGCAGGCCGACGGCGTTGGCGAGAGCGACACGCTCGTCTCGGGCATCAAGCTCGTGCACGCCGACGTGATCGCCGCCCTGGCAAGGGTTGGGATCGAGCGCTACTCGCCGCAGGGCGAGTCATTTGACCCCCAGTGCCACGAGGCGGTCGCTCAGCTGCCGGTCCAGGGCGCCGCGCCGGGGACGATCGTCGAGGTCTACCAGCGCGGCTACCGGATCGGCGACAACGTGCTGCGACCGGCCCGCGTGGTCGTTGCAGGCTGACGAAGGGCGGTAGGCAATGGCCGAAAGACCCGACTATTACAAGCTCCTCGGGGTCGGTAAGAACGCCTCCGAGGGCGAGATCAAGAAGGCCTACCGCAAGCTCGCGCGCCAATATCACCCCGACCGCAACCCCGGCGACAAGAAGGCCGAGGAGCGCTTCAAGCAGATCTCGCAGGCATACGACGTCTTGTCTGATCCCGATAAGCGCAAGGCATATGACCGCAGCGGTGGTGCGTTCGGCGGCTTTGGCATGCCGGGCGGATTCGATCCGAGCAACCTCGGCGGCAGCTTCAGCGACATCCTCTCGAACCTGTTCGGAGGCGGCGGCAGCGGCGGCGGGTCGGCTGGTGGGCGGGGAGGGAGCGTCCGTGGCGGGCGCGGCGGGCAGACGCAGCAGCGTGGCCGCGACCTCGAGACCGAGGTCTCGCTGACATTCGAACAGGCGGTCAACGGCGCGCAGGTCCCGCTTGCCGTCCCGACCTCGCAGCCGTGCCCCACCTGCAGCGGGAGCGGCGCCAAGCCCGGCACCACGCCAAAGGTCTGCCCGGTCTGCCACGGCCGCGGCGTCGAGGCTCAGAGCCAGGGGATCTTCTCGATCTCCCAGCCGTGCTCGAACTGCCATGGCTCGGGCACCGTGATCGAGGACCCGTGCCCGACCTGCGAAGGCACGGGCGCGCAGCGCAACGTGCGCAAGCTGCGGGTCAATATCCCCGCGGGCGTGCGCGACGGCAGCCGGATCCGGCTCACCGACAAGGGTGAGGCGGGCGTGCGCGGCGGCGCCCCCGGCGATCTGTACGTGATCACGCGCGTGGCGGAGTCGCCGGTGTTCAAGCGCGTCGGCGAGAACCTCGAGGTCGAGGTGCCGCTGACGATTCCCGAGGCGGTTCGCGGAGCGGTGATCGAGGTGCCGACGCTGAACGGCTCAAAGCGCCTGCGCGTGCCGCGTGGCACCAAGCACGGGACCGTTCAGCGCCTGCGCGGCGAGGGCCCGGCGCGGCTCGGCGCCAAGGGGCATGGCGACATCCACTACCGGTTCGTGATCGACGTGCCGGCTTCGCTTTCGCCCGAGCAGTCCGACGCGATCGACAAGCTGTCCGAGGTGATGAACGGCAATCCCCGCGCCGAGCTGTTCGCGCAGGCGGGCGGTGGCGCCTGATGTCAGCAAGGCGTGCGAAGGCGGGCCGGTTGAGGGCGTCGGCGCGAGTCGAGGTCTCCTCTGACCGGGGCGTGTTCATGATCTCCGTCGCGGCGGAGCTCGCCGACATGCACCCGCAGACGCTGCGGATGTACGAGGCCCGCGGGCTGATCGAGCCCAAGCGCTCGCCGAAGGGAACGCGCCTCTATTCGCAGGAGGACGTCGAGCGCCTGCGCCGGATCCAGGAGATGACCGCCGAGCTGGGAATGAACCTGGCGGGCGTCGAACGCGTGCTCGAGCTCGAGGAGAAGCTCGGCTCGATGACCCGCAAGGTCAACCTGCTCGAGCGGCGCGCGGGCGAGCTCAAGGCTGAGGTCGAGCGCCTCGAAGCGTTACGGCGCGAGCTGCGCGCCGAGATCGTTCCGTACGCCGGCGGCGGCGAGTTGGTGCGCAGCGCCGACCTCGAACGTTTCCGAATCCCGATCGATCGCCCGTAATCACCCAGGTCGGGCAGCGCCCCAGATGAGCTAGGCGCGGCGGTGTGCGACGATTTGAAGCCGTGGCGGCGCAATCCAGGCGCGTGGGGGGCCTTGAGACGCTCAGGCAGCAAATCGTGCCGCTGGCGTTGACCCTCGCGCTGTGCGTGGCCGGCACGGTTGCGCTCGGCGGGCTGTCGAGCGCCCGCGACTACGCCGCGCCGGCACCACCGACACCCGGCCCGGCCCCACAGGCCGCCCGCCACGACCCACCCGCGCAGCAATCGCGCCCGGCGCCCGCCTCGCAGCCGCTGTCGCTCGTGTTCCCGCTGCGCGCCGACGAAGCCTCGCTGGAGCGGTACGCGCTCGCGGTCAGCACACCGGGCTCGCCCCGATACGGCCAGTTTGAATCGATCGCCGAGCTCGCCCGCCGGTTTGGCGCCTCGCCGCATACACGACGGTCGGTGCTGGCCGCGCTGCGCGCAGCGGGCGCGCAGCGCGTCAAGATCGACGCCACCGGCCTATTTGCCGACGCGCAGCTCAGCGCGCGGCGGGCCGAGCGGATGTTCGCGGCGCCCCTGGCACGGCTGCGCTCCGGTCGCTACAGCTTCATCGCGCCGACCAGGACCGTCGTCATCCCGCCCACGCTGCGGGGCCTGGTCGGCGGCGTGATCGGCCTCGACACGCGACCGCTGCTCGCCCCGGTCGCACCGCCGCGCGCCGGCGCCGCCTTCGACGTGCGCGCGCCGGCCGCGCCGCAGCCCTCGTCGGGCTACCCGGCGGCGACCGGCACACCGAGTGGCTGCGCCGCCGCGCAACAGCAGGTCACGGGCTTCACGCCCGCGCAGTATCTGACCGCCTACGACTACCCGCCGCTGTACGCCGCCGGGATCACCGGTCAGGGCGAGCGCGTCGCGCTGATCGAGATCGACGGCTTTCGCAAGAGCGACGTCGCGGCGTTCGCCGCCTGCTTCGGTTTGCACGTGCCGCCGATCGAGACGTTCGGCGTCGGCGTCAACAAGCCGCTTGCGCCCGGCGGGGAGTCGACGCTCGACATCGAGGCGCTCGATGCGGCGGCCCCCGGGCTGAAGGCGATCGACGTCTACGAGTCTGACTCCGACGCGGCCCAGACGCTGATGGCCCTGACCGCGCCGCTGCAGAACGGCGGCTTCAAGCCGCAGGTGATCTCGGCGTCGCTCGGGCTCTGCGAGCAGTACACGGCGGCGGCGATCGGCACCTCGGGGCTGAGCGCGTCGGAAGCGGCGCTGGCCGAGGCCGCCGCCAGCGGGATCTCGGTCCTCGCCGCCAGCGGCGACACCGGCTCGGCCGATTGCCTGACGCCGATGGGGGTCCCGATCGATCACCTGGCGGTCAACTACCCAGCCTCGTCACCGTGGGTGACGGCGGTCGGCGGCACGAACCTGACCCTCACGCCGGCGAACGCGATCGCGAGCCAAGTCGTCTGGAACGACGCCCAGGCGGAGCCCGGCGCCGCGTCCGGCGGTGGCTTCAGCGTGCTGTTCAAACGGCCCGACTGGCAGGTGGGGACCGTCGCGGCGACGGCCCGGGCGCTGCCCGACATTTCGATGCTGGCCGACATCGCCCCCGGCTACGACGTCTACTGCACGACAACCCCCGACTGCATCAACGACACCAACACTCGCCCGTGGGTCAACGTCGGCGGCACGAGCGCCTCGACGCCGTTGCTGGCGGGGGCGTTCGCGCTCGTCGACGAGGACCTGCGGCTGCACGAACGCCAGGATCTCGGCTTCGTCAACCCCTTGCTGTACAAGCTCGGACGCGACGGCGCCGATGCGGCGGCGTTCTCCGACGTGACCGCGATCGGCAACGACGTCGGTCCGTTCATTCCCGGCAATGGCCTGCCGCTCGGCTGCTGCACGGCCGCACCCGGGTATGACGCGGCCTCGGGTTGGGGGAGCGTCAACGTCGCCAGCTTCGCCGCCCTCGCGCTCGCCGCCCAGCCCGCGATCGTCGACGTCGCGCTGTCGCTCCCTGCGCACCAGGCGCCGATCGCCGGGCGCCGGCTGCTGGCGACCGTGTCGTGCACCGGGCCGTGCCTGATGGGTGCGTTCGCCGTCGTGACGATCCCGGGCTCGGGGCAGTTCACGGCCTACTCGCGCGTCTACAACCTGCACGGGCGAGCGTCGAGGACGGTCGCGATCCCGTTCTCGGCCGGCGAGTTGACGAGGCTGCGCCTCGCGCGGACCCGGCATCAGCGCCTCGTCGCCCAGGTCCACGGGGCGATCGTCGACCCAGCCGGCAACATCGAGCGCGAGTCGACGGCACGGATAAAGGCCTGGCTTAATGCCGCGATTCGTGTCATAATCTAAGTCCACACGACTTAGATTTCCGATAGAGGGCCGATGCAGAACGACCGTTTCACGATCAAGTCCCAGGAGGCGCTTCAGGCGGCCCAGCGGCTCGCCGACGAGCGCCGCAATCCACAGACGACACCCGAGCACCTGCTCGCTGTCCTGCTCGAGCAGGAGGGCGGGATCGTCGTCCCGGTGTTGCGCAAGCTCGGCGTCGATCCGGCCGCGGTCCGGCGCGCCGTCGGCGCGAGCCTTGACGCGCTGCCCGCGTTGCGCGGCAGCTCCACGCAAGAACCGGCAGCGGGCTCGAGCGAGCTCGGGCAGGTGCTGCGCGCGGCAGAAGCCGAGATGCGCGACCTGCGCGACGAGTACGTCTCGACCGAGCACCTGATGCTCGCGGTTGCCGCGCATCCGGGCAAGGCGGGCGACGCGCTGCGCGCGGCCGGCGCCACGCGCGAGCAACTGCTCAAGGCGCTGTCGGAGGTTCGCGGCAGCCACCGCGTCACCGACCAGAACCCCGAGGACAAGTACCAGGCGCTACAGCGCTTCGGACGCGACCTGACCGACGCCGCCGCCCAGGGAAAGCTTGACCCGGTGATCGGCCGCGACGACGAGATCCGGCGCGTGATCCAGGTGCTCAGCCGCCGGACCAAGAACAACCCGGTGCTGATCGGCGAGCCCGGCGTAGGCAAGACGGCGATCGTCGAGGGCCTGGCGCAGCGGATCGTCGCCGGCGACGTCCCCGAAGGCCTGCGCGAGCGCAAGCTGATGTCGCTCGACATCAGCGCGATGGTCGCTGGCTCCAAGTACCGCGGGGAGTTCGAGGACCGTCTCAAGGCGGTGCTCAAGGAGATCTCCGACGCCGAGGGCCAGATCATCGTGTTCATCGACGAGCTGCACACGATCGTCGGCGCCGGCGCGGCCGAGGGGTCTGTTGACGCAGGCAACATGCTCAAGCCGATGCTCGCGCGCGGTGAGCTGCGCTGCATCGGAGCCACGACGCTCGACGAGTACCGCAAGCACATCGAGAAGGACCCGGCGCTCGAGCGCCGCTTCCAGCCCGTATATGTGGGCGAGCCGTCGCTCGAGGACACGATCGCGATCCTGCGCGGGCTCAAGGAGCGCTACCAGGTCCATCACAAGGTCCGGATCCAGGACTCGGCGCTGGTGGCCGCGGCGACGCTCAGTCACCGCTACATCGCCGACCGCTTCCTGCCCGACAAGGCGATCGACCTCGTC
Organism: Solirubrobacteraceae bacterium; assembly: GCA_049518835.1. Taxonomy (GTDB): domain Bacteria; phylum Actinomycetota; class Thermoleophilia; order Solirubrobacterales; family Solirubrobacteraceae; genus Palsa-465. The sequence continues at coordinate 2,411 of JBEKRJ010000065.1, read as the reverse complement.
GACGAGGCCGCGTCGCGAATCAGGATGGAGATCGACTCCAAGCCGACCGAGATCGACGAAGTCGATCGGCACATCATGCAGCTCGAGATCGAGTTGCAGTCGCTCGGCGCCGACGACGACGATCCGGGCACGATTGCGCGCCGTGCACAGCTCGAGCGAGCGCTCGCCGAGGAGCGCGAGCAGTCCGCCGCGATGCACGCCGAGTGGCAGCGTGAGAAGGACACGATCGGCGCCGTCGCGCAGCTGCACGAGCGCATCGAGCAGGCCAAGCTCGAGCTCGAGCGTGCCCGGCGCGAGGCCGATCTCGGCCGCGCCGCCGAGCTGCAGTACGGGACGATCCCTGAGCTGACCAAGCAGCTGGCGGCCGCCGAGTCCGCGGAGCAGGCGGTTGCAGGCAGCGCTCGCAAGTTCCTCAAGGAGGAGGTCGACGCGGAGGACGTCGCCGAGGTGGTCGCGAAGTGGACGGGGATTCCGGTCGCGCGCCTAATGGAGGGCGAGATCGAGAAGCTCGTGCAGATGGAGGAGCGCCTGCACGAGCGGGTGATCGGTCAGGACGAGGCGGTGTCGGCGGTCGCGAGCGCGTTGCGCCGCTCGCGCGCGGGGTTGCAAGACCCCGATCGCCCGATCGGCACGTTCCTGTTCCTCGGGCCGACGGGCGTCGGCAAGACCGAGCTCGCGCGCGCGCTGGCGGAGTTCATGTTCGACACTCAGGACGCGATGGTCAGGATCGACATGTCGGAGTACATGGAGAAGCACGCCGTCTCGCGGCTGGTCGGAGCGCCGCCCGGCTATGTCGGCTACGAGGAGGGCGGTCAGCTGACCGAGGCCGTCCGGCGCCGGCCCTACTGCGTGGTGCTGCTCGATGAGATCGAGAAGGCGCACCCAGACGTGTTCAACACGCTGCTGCAGGTGATGGACGACGGCCGCTTGACCGACGGCCAGGGCCGCACGGTGTCGTTCAAGAACGCGGTGCTGATCATGACCTCGAACATTCCCGGCGGCCGCGCCGGCGTCGACGCGTACTTCAAGCCCGAGTTCATCAACCGCCTCGATGACATCGTCGAGTTCCATCCGCTGACCCGCGAGCAGATCGGCGAGATCGTCGACCTGCAGGTGGCGCGCCTGATCGCGCGGGTGCGCGAGCGCGAGATCGAGGTCGAGCTGAGCGACGATGCGCGGACGCTGCTGGGCAACCTCGGCTATGACCCGACCTACGGTGCCCGGCCGCTCAAGCGGGTGATCCAGAAGCGGCTCGTCGACCCGCTGGCGCTGGCGATCCTGGAAGGCCGCTTTGTCCCCGGCGACACCGTCAAGGTCGACGCAGCGGCCGGCGAGCTGACGCTGGCCCGGGCCCAGGCCGCCGCGGCGGTCTGACCGCGAGCACAGCGGCGCGCACCGCCAGCATCGAGAGCGGGGAGAGCACCAATTGCGAGCCCCGGCCACGCCCCCGGCGCGCGGCCGGGGACCCGATCGGGTACAAGATGCGCGGCGAACACGACCAGGAGGAATCCACTGTGCCGACCTTCATCATGCTTTCGACGCTCTCGCCCGAGGGCGTGCAGACGATCAAGAACAACCCTTCGCGGATCCGGGAGGTAAACCGCGAGGTCGAGCAGCTCGGCGCCAGCGTCAAGGCGCAGTGGGCGGTGCTCGGCCAGTTCGACTTCGTCAACGTCGTCGAGGCGCCCGACGAGAAGACGATCGCACGCGTCTCGCTCGAGCTCGGCTCGCGCGGCACCGCCAAATACGAAACGCTGGTGGCGATCCCGATCGACGACTTCATTGGCGCGATCTGACGCGGACGCGCGCCCGGGCGCTCCAGGCCAGGCGCCGGCGCCTCGGGGCGCTCCCGACCGGGCGGTGGCGCCCGAGGGCGCTTGCGCGCGGGTGCTGATCGTCGGCGCCGGCGCCCGCGAGCACGCCCTGGTGCAGGCGCTGGCCCGGTCCCCGCGTCGGCCGGAGCTGCTGTGCGCGCCGGGCAACGCGGGGATCGAGGCCGACGCCCGCCTGCTCGCCGTCGACGCCGACGATGTCGAGGGTCTCGTCCGCGCGGCGGCCGAGCACGACGTCGGGCTGGTCGTGGTCGGACCCGAGGTGCCGCTGGTGGCCGGGATCGCAGATGCGCTCGCGGATGCCGGGATCCGGTGCTTCGGCCCGTCCGCGGCCGCGGCCAGGCTCGAGGGGTCCAAGGCGTTCTGCAAGCAGATCATGGCGGCAGCCGGCGTGCCGACCGCCGCTTACCAGGTCGTGACCGACCCGCAGGCGGGGCTGGACGCGATCAGCTCCTACCCGGCGGTGATCAAGGCCGACGGGCTGGCAGCCGGCAAAGGCGTGCTGATCGCGACCGACGAGGCACAGGCGCGCGATGCGCTGCACGAGCTGCTGGTGGCGCGCCGGTTCAACACCGAGCG
>JBEKRJ010000064.1:0-12356 GCA_049518835.1 Solirubrobacteraceae bacterium | reverse complement strand
CCCAGCAGCGTCGTCAGCGCGCGCGCGTCGAGCTGCTCGCTTGCGTCCAGCAGCGACGCGGCGCGACGGTGCGGAGCCGCGAACAGGCGCCGTGCCTGACGGGCGAGCTCGCCGGCGGGATCGCCGGCGGCGGCGAGCGCGTGCAGCTCCTCGAGCGTCCACCCGAGGCGGTCGCGAGCCGCCGCGGCGGTCCGCACCCCCTCGCGCCGGATCGTCGCTTCGAGCGCGTCGGCGAGCTCGATCCGCTCGAGCACGCCCGGGGCCCGGAGGTAGTCCACCAGCTCCGTGGCGGGCGCGCCGGCGTCCAGCGCGCAGCGCGCGAGCGCGCGCACGGCGCGACCGAGGGGGGTGTGCGCGAACGCCAGCCGGACCGCGGCGGCGAGCTCGATCCCGTACTCGGCGAACACCTGCGCGACCAGCGGCGCGACGCGCGCCGGGGACCGGTACACGACCACGATCTGCTCGGCGGGCACGCCTGCCCGCAGCAGGCCCAGCACCTCGCCGGCGACCAGCTCCGCCTCGGCGCGCTCGCCGCCGGCCTCGAGCAGCACGACCGCGCCCGCGGGGTCGACCGGCTCGACGGGCTCCTCGCCGGCGTCGAACAGGTGGCGCTCGAGCTGATGCAGCGCCGCGCGGGCGCCGGGCGCATAGTGCTCGTCGAGCGCCGGCAGCGCCTGCACCCGCTCGGCCAGCGGCGCGAGCGCCTGCACGACCTCGGCGCGGGCGTGCAGCGCGGCGCGGTCGGGCTCGTAGGTGAGCGACACCGTCACGCGCGCGCCGACGACCCGCACGAGCGTCTCGATCGCGTCGCGCTCGAGCGCCGTGAGGTCGTCAAAGCCGTAGAAGAACACGTGATCGGCGCCCCAGCGGCCCGGCGTCGCGCGCAGCGCGTCGAGCGCGCGCCACGCAAACAGCTCGCCGTCGACCGCTCCGAGGCGGTCGAGCTCGCGCCGGTAGGCGGCGTACAACGAGCCCAGGTCGCCGGCGTACGGCCCGCGCCGGCGGTCCTGCGCCGCCCACGCGGCCAGCGCCTGCTGGAGGCGCTCGGGCGTCACCAGCGCGCGCTGCAGCTCGGCGATCAGCTCGCCGGCGGCGGCGATGAAGCCGGCCGCCGGCGCCGAGCGCTGCAGGACCGCGAACCGCGCCGCGCGCACGACCCGGCGCAGGACCCGCTCGCGCTGCAGCGCGGTCAGGCGCCGGGCGCCGAAGCCGACCCGGCCGGCGATCTCGCCGATCAGCCCGGCGAACGTCGCCACCGAGCCGAGCACGACGCCGTCGGCCGCGAGCTCGCGCGCGTAGTGGTCCGCGTCGGCCGCCGTCGGCACGACCAGCACCGCGCCGCGCGCAGCGGCGTCGGCGTACGCGCCCAGCACCTCGCCGGCCTTGGCGGAGTTGGCTGGTCCCGTGACGAGCGTCAGCGGCATCAGCCAATGGTGGCGCGTGCCCCCGACGGAAAGGGGGCTCTACCTCGCGGGCGCCCGCGGGGCAGAGCCCCACAGTGTCGGGCTACGCGGCGGCCTTCGGCGCTTGCGGCTCGGCGGACGCGGTGGCCTGCTCTGCCTCCACCTCGGCCTCGGGCGGCTTGGCGCCCTCGCGGGCCCACGGCTCGTCGAACTCGACGCGCCACTTGCCGTCCTCGGTCTGCTGCAGCGCCAGGCGCGCGCGGAAGCTCTTGCCCGATCGTCCCTTGAAGCCGGTCACGGGCTTCTCCGTGCGGCCGGTCTTGATCAGCTCCTTGGCGACGGCGATCGGCAGCTGCTTACCGGCCTTCGCCTTCCAGATCACAAAGCCGCAGCCGGGGTCCTCGCGCGACCAGCACGAGTAGCCCTTGCGGTTCTCGACGATGTCGCGCCCGCAGACGGGGCACGGGCCGAGGTTCGCGCGCGGGATCCGCACGTCCTTGAGCTTGTTGTCGAGCTCGGAGACCGTGCTCTCGGTGAACTTGACGATGTCGCCCATGAACGCCTCGCGCGAGTCCTGGCCGGTCTCGATCTTCGACAGCCGGTGCTCCCACTCGCCGGTCAGCCCGGGCGACGTCAGCGCGTGCTCGCCCAGCAGCCGGATCACGTTCATGCCCTTCTCGGTCACGACCAGCGCGCGACCGTCGCGCTCGATGTAGCCCACCTGCAGCAGACGCTCGATGATCGCGGCCCGGGTCGCGGGCGTGCCGATCCCCGAGTCCTTCATCGCCTCGCGCAGCTCCTCGTCGTCGACGAGCTTGCCGGCGGTCTCCATCGCGTCCAGCAGCGAGCCCTCGCTGTAGCGCCGTGGCGGCTGGGTCTCCTTCTGCACCGAGCCGACCTCCTCCACGGTCACCGACTCGCCGTCGCGCAGGCGGGGAAGCTGCTGCTCGCGGCCCTCGTCGTCCTCGCCGCCTTCACCATCCGCGGTCTCCCCGTAGACCGCGCGCCAGCCGGGCACGAGCATCAGCTTGCCGCGGGTGCGGAACACATGCGTGGCGACGGTCGTCTCGACGCGCGTGTGCTCGAACACCGCCTCGGGGTGAAACGCGGCCAGGAACCGGCGCACGACCAGGTCATAGATGCGCCGCTCGTCGGGATCCATCTTGTCGACCGGGTGGCGCTCGGCGCGGGTGGGGATGATCGCGTGGTGGTCGGTGACCTTCGCGTCGTCGACGATCCGCAACAACGGCAGCGTGTCGAGCCCGAGCACGTACTTCGACGCGGTCGCGTACTCGGGCTGCTCGCCGACCAGCTCCGCGATCGGCTTGATCTCGGCGATCATGTCGCGCGTCAGATAGCGCGAGTTCGTGCGCGGATAGGTCAGCGCCTTGTGCTCCTCATACAGCGACTGCGCGGCCGCCAGCGTCCGCCGGGCGGTGAAGCCAAAGCGGCTGTTGGCGTCGCGCTGCAGGCGCGTGAGGTCGTACAGCATCGGCGGGCGCTCTTTGCGCTCTGACTTCTCGAGCTTGGTGATCTCGCCGGTCTGGCGCTCACAGGCGGCGACGATCGCGCTCGCCTCGTCGGCGCTCTTGATCCGCGGGTTGGCGCCCGCGTGGTAGCGGCCCTCGTACGGTCGCGGGCGATCCTCGACGGGATCGAACAGCGCGTCCACGACCCAGTAGGGCTCGGGCTTGAAGGCCCGGATCTCCTGCTCGCGCCGCGCGAGGATCGCCAGCGTCGGCGTCTGCACCCGCCCCAGCGAGACGGCGCCGTCAAACGAGGAGCGCAGCCTGATCGTCGCCGCGCGGGTGGCGTTCATGCCGACGATCCAGTCGGCCTCCGAGCGCGAGCGCGCGGCCGCCTCGAGCGTCGCCAGCTCGGCGCCGGGCCGCAGGCGCCCGAACGCGTCGGCGATCGCCGCGCGGGTCATCGAGTTCAGCCACAGGCGCTTGACGGGCTTCTTGGCGCCGGCCTTCTCGTACAGATAGGCGAAGATCAGCTCGCCCTCGCGCCCGGCGTCGCAGGCGTTGACGACGAGGTCGACGTCGTCGCGACCGAGCAGGCGGTTGACGACGTTCATCTGCTTCTTGGAGCGCTCATCGCGGATCACCAGCCGGAAGCGGTCCGGGACGATCGGCAGGTCGGCCATCCGCCACTTCTTGAAGCGGTCGTCGTATTCGTCGGGGTCGGCGAGCTGGACGAGATGTCCAACCGCCCACGTGACGACGTGCTCCGGGCCCTCGAGGTAGCCCTCGTGCTTGTCAAACGCGCCGGGCAGCACGCGCACCAGGTCGCGCCCGACGGACGGCTTCTCGGCGATCACGAGCGTCTTGGACATCGGCCGGGAGGGTAGCGCCCAGCCGCCGGCGCCCGCGCGTCGTCGTCCGCCTAGTCCTAGTGGCCCGCGATTTGCGCTGCGCGCCGCGCGACCGACGGCCAGCGGTGCTGCGCCGCGGCCCGCGCGGCGGACGCGATCAGCGCTTCGGCGCGGCCGCCGCGACGGTCGACGGTCGCGAGGTCCAGCTGCGTCCGGGCCAGATGCAGCGGCGCCCGCAGCGCGTGGTTGGCCGCCAGCGCCTGCTCGAGGTGCTCGACCGCCTCGCGCCGCGCGCCGGTGAGCGCCGCCAGCAGGCCGAGGTAACGGGCGGCCGAACCCTGGCACAATGAGCCGATCCCGACGACGATGTTGTGGGCCCCGTAGGGGAGCAGCAGCTCGTACAGGCGCGCGGCGCGCTCGCAATCGCGCAGCTCCACGCACAGCTCGCTGAGCAGCGTGATCGACAGCAACCAGTTGTTGTCATACGGGATGTCGCGAAACTGCGCGTGCGCGATCAGCTCGAGCTCGGCGCGCGCCTGCTCGCGGTCGCCGGCCTGGGCCAGCAGCAAGGCGAGGCCGGCGCGCCACGGCGTCACCGTCGGGTAGCGCTGGGTGAACTCCCGCGCCGTCTGCGGTAGCTCGCCGACCTTGCCCTGCTCCTGGCGGATCGCGAGCAGCTGGGCGCCCAGGTATTGGGCGGCGGTGACGGACTCGGCGTGGCCTCCGACCGCGAACGCCTGCTCGGCAAGCGTCTCGGCTCGCTCCAGCCGGCCGTCCAGCAGCGCCAGCATCGCCTGCAGGATCAGCCCGTGCCAGATGTACAGCGGCTGGCGCAGCGCTCGGGCGCCGGCGACGAACGCGTCCACCTGGGCGTTGACGCCGTCGCGATCGCCGGACTCCAGGAGATCGACCACGAGCCAGCCATGGCCTTGCAGCACGAGCTCCGGGTCGTCGGCCTGCAGCGCGAGCGTCAGCAGCTCGGTCGCGCTCTGGAGGCGCGCGCGCAGCTGCGCCGGCGCCCAGCAGGCGCGACGGCGCGCCCCGGCCGCGATCGCGCGAGCCTCGGGGGTTGCGAGCTCGTCGGCAAGCTCGGTCGCCTCCGCGCTCAGCCGGGCCATGTGGCCGCGGTCGGCGCTGTAGTACAGCGCTCCGCACAAACGTGCGAGCAGCAGCACGCGGACAATCGTGGGCTCGCCGTTGAGCTGAAGCGCTTCCTCGAGCATCGCGATCAGATCGGGCTCGACGATCCCCGACTGCTGGATGTAGCGCTTGGAGGCGCCGATCGCCGCCCGCGCCAGCGACGCCCCGTCGGCGCGCTCGCGGGCGAGGCGCGCCGCCTGCGAGAACACGGGCCACGCCTCAGGGCGCTCGCCGGCGCGGACGCCCGCCTCGCCCAGCGCCAGCAGCAACTCGCACCGCCGGGCGCCGGCGCCCGGCTCGAAGCGCTCGAGCACCCCGAGCGCGCGTTCGTAGTGCTCGGCGGCCTCTTCGTGGGCGAGCATCGCGGTCGCCTGCTCGCCGGCGCGCACGCCGTAGCGGATCGCCTGCTCGGCGTCCTGCGCCGCGCCGGCGCGGGTGAAGTGATACGCGAGCGCCGCGAGGTTGCGCTCGCCGCCGGCCGCCTCGAGCGCCTCGCCCACGCGCCGGTGCGAGCGAGCGCGACGGGGCGCGGACATGCTCTCGTACAGCGTCTCTGAGATCAGCCCGTGCGAGAAGCTGTAGCGCGTGGTGGCGCGCGGCGCCGGCGACTCGAGCACCAGGCCGGCTGACAGCACCTCGTCCAGCACGGCGAGGAACTCGTCCTCGTCGAGCGACACCACGCGCTCGAGCAGCGACAGCTCGAAGTCGCGCCCGATCACCGCCGCGAGCCGCAACCATTCGATCGCCTGCGCGTCCAGGCGCGCGAGCCGGCGCGAGATCAGGTCCTTGACGCCCCCCGGCAGGCCGGCCTCGCGGATCGCGGCCGCGCCGGCGCGGTCGTGCTGCACGCCGGCCTCCTCGAGGTGGCGGACGGTCTCCTCGATGAAGAACGGGTTGCCCTCCGTGCGCGCGTGCAGCGCCCGCACGAACGCCGGCGCCGGCACCGCGCCGGTCCGCACCGCCACGAGCCTGGCGGTCTCGGACTCGGCCAGGCCGGCGATCTCGAGCGCCACGACCAGACGCTCGCGGCGCAGCTCCGAGATCAGCTCCGCGAACGCCTCGATCCCAGCCTCGGTCGCACGGCACGCGCCGAGGATCAGCAGCCGCGACGGGTCCGGAGCACGCGCGAGGTGGCGCAGCAGCAGCAGCGTCGGGCGGTCGGCCCACTGCAGGTCCTCGAGCACGAGCAGCACCGGGGCCGCGGCCGAGATCTCGCTCAGCAGGCCGACGACCGCCTCGAACAGCCGGTAGCGCTCGGTCTCGGACTGGCTGCCCGCCACCGGGGGCAGCTCCGGCAGGCGCCGGCGCAGCTCGGGCACCAGCCGCGCGAGCTCGGAGCCGTACTCGCGCGCGCGAGCCCGCACTTGCGCCGGTGAGACGTTCAGCAGGTAGTGGCGCAGCGCCTCGACGAACGGCTGGTAGGGAACCAGCGTCTCGCGTGGCGAGCGACCGGCGAGCACCACCCCGTCCTGCTCGTGCGCGGTCTGGGCGAGCTGTGCCGCCAGGCGTGTCTTGCCGACGCCCGCGTCGCCGGTCAGCAGCACGAAGCGGCCGCTGGCGTCGGGATCGTGATCGGGATCGTGGCCCTCGAGCGCGCGGGCCCACAGCCGGCCCAGCTGCGCGAGCTCGCGCTCGCGTCCGACCAGCGGCGCGCGGCCCCGGGCGAGCAGCTCCGGGGGCAGCTGCACGCGCGCGGCGAGCGCGGGGTCATCGGCGCCGGCGCTTGTGCGCGCGCCGCCCGCCGGGCGCAGCAGCCGCCCGTGGACCTCGATCGCCTCCGGCGAGGGCACCGTCCCCAGCTCCTCGCGCAGCAGCGTCCGCAGCCGATCGAACACGCGCAGCCCCTCGGCGACGTTGCCCTCGGCGCCCAGCACCTCCATCAACAGCACATAGCCGGACTCGCGGTAGGGCTCGGCCTCGATCAGCGTGCGAGCGGCGCGCTCGACCGAAGCCAGCTGCGTGCCGCCGAGGCGCAGCCCCGCGCGCCCGATCACCTCCAGCGATTGCAGCCTGATGTCCTCGAGCTCGCGCCGGCGCGAATCCAGCCAGCCGGCCTGGGCGCCCGGGAGCAGGCCGCGGCCGGCGATGTTGAGCGGCACCTGCGCGAGCACCCAAGCGCTGCGGGGATCGCCCCGCTGCAGCGCCGCCTGCGCCCGCCCGGCCTCCTCGCCGGCCGCCTCGAAGTCGATCCATACCGGCTCGGGGAGCTCGAGGATCAGCTCGTCGCGGCCGGCGAGCGCAGTCGCGCCGAGGCCCGACCGCAGCCGCGACAGCAGTGTCCGCAGCGCCGCGTCCTGCGAGCGCGGGGCACCCGACGGCCACAGCGCCCCGATCAGCTCCTCGCGGCCGAGGTGGCGGTCGCGGTTGAGCACCATGTACGCGAGCAGCAGCGGCACCTGCTTGCCGCGTAGGCTGGGGGCGAGCTGGACGCCGTCGACCTCCACGGACAGCCGCCCGCACAGCTGAATCCTGGTTCGGTCGACACCCGTTGCGCTATCGGCAACGTTATGGAAACGGATCGACAACGTCGGCGCGGGATCGTAGCGCCGTGGAAACCGGGGCCACACCACCCGACGTCGACGGCGGGGCACGTGAGGCGCCGCCGGGCTGCTGCGAGCGAGCTAACGTGACCACGATCAGCGACGGACACAGTGCACTCGCCTATTGCGAGTGCGGGGCACGACTCGCGGGCGACTCGCCGCAGGAGCTCTTTGCCGCGGCCCAGCGACACCTCGCGCATCATCATCCGCAGCTCCTAGGGGCAATGGGGCTGGACGTGGTGCAACAGATGGCCGACAACGTCGGGGGCGTGACGCCTCTTCTGTGAAGGGCGCCCGGGGGCGCTAACGCCGACGGGCGGGCGGTGTGCGGAGCACCCGCCCGCCCGGGGCGTTGGAATTGCGTGCTGTGTGGCCGGCGCGGGGCGGGGTCAGCCGGCGCACGCGCCGGTGCTGACCGGTGACCCGCTCGCCTGCGCCGCCGACAGCTGCTGCTCGACGACCGCGTTGGGGACCGCGAACCCGCCACCGGTCGCCCCCAGGCCGCTGCCGCCGGTAATCGCCGCGAACACGGTCGCCACGACCTGCCCGCCGGCGTCGATCATCGGGCCACCGGAGTTGCCGGGGCGCACGCGGCCGCGCAGCGTCGTGATGCTCCGCAGCACGTCGCCCTGCCCGTAGGCGTTCTGGGTCCTGACCAGCTGCGTCTGTCCAATCCGGCCCGCCTCGGCGTCGAACGGGCCGTCGAGCGGGTAGCCGAGGATCGCGGCCGCCGTGCCGGCGCGAGGATCGGCGGCAACCGTCAGCACCCGTCCGGGCAGGCCGGCGACCCGCAGCACCGCGACGTCATTGCGCGGGTCAAACCCAATCACCTCCGCCGGCAGATACGCGCCGGCGCCACCGCTCTGAACCTGCGTATCGTGCTCGCCGGCGACCACGTGCGCATTGGTCACGACCACGCCCGGAGCGGCGATCCAACCGCTCCCCTCGATCCCGAGCCCGCAGGCGTCGCCGGTCACCTTGACCACGCTCGCGCGCGCCGCCCGCACCCCCGCGGCGGCGAGGATGCCACGCGTGGGCGCGGGCACGTCGGCCTCGGGCCCGCGGACCGACGGCAGCGGATCGAACCTCGCGAGTGCGTCCAGGATCGGCCCTGACGGCGGCAGCAACTGGTCGAGCTCGCTCAGGATCGCCGAGCGCTGGATGTCCTGACGCAACTGTGGCGAGCCGCTCGACTGGATCGCGACCGCGCCCACGATCCACGCGATCCCGAGCCCGACGCAGGCGGTCAGCGCCGCCCCGAGCAGGCCGTCGGCCGCCCGCAGCCCCGGCACGCGCAGGATCCCCCGCGCGCGCACGCCGAGACCCTCGAAGCCGCTCGCGAGCACGCCGCCGGCGAGCAGCGCGCCGAGCAACCCGAACAGCGGCCCCAACTGGGAGTGCGAGCCGGTCGGCAGCAGCAGCGGGCCAACGCGCGCGCCGACGAACGCGCCGAGGGCAAAGCCCGCCAGCGACAGCGCGCCGACGATGAACCCCTGCAGGTAGCCGTACACCGCCAGCAGGGCCGCGAACGCAACGATCACCCAATCCACTCCGCTCACGGGGTGGAGATTAGGGCGCGAGTACGGCCTTGGCCAGATCCGCGGGTGGGCCGGGACTGACCGCCAGCAGCCTTGCAAGCGGTCTCGCCTTGATCGCCCACCGCATCCTTTACCTTTATCCGCGACGTGGCACAGTCCGTACTGACCGGGTCGGGGGCACGACGGCGCCGGTCGCGCCGCCGGCGGCGCCGCAGGCCGATCCAGCGCCGATGGCGCAAACCGGTCCAGCGCCGATGGCGGCTGACGCGAGCGATCCCGATCGTCGTCCTGGCGGCCGCCGCGTTCGCGGCCGGCGTCCTGATCGCGACCGCGCCGGGCAGGGACGAGCGCCACCTCGTCAGCGACTACGTCCAGGCGTGGAGCAGGGACGACTACGCGCGCATGTACGCGCTCCTCGACGGCGCCTCGCGCGCGCGGCTCTCTGAGGCTCGGTTTGCGAGCGCGTATCGCAACGCCGCGACAACCGCGACGCTGCTGTCGATCTCCCCCGGTCGCGTCGGCAACCTCCACGGTGGCGCGATCGCCGTGCGGATGGCGGTCGCGACGAGGCTGTTCGGGACGCTGCGCGAGACGCTGTCGGTGCCGCTGACGGGCAGCGGCTCGAGCGCGCGCGTGCATGTCACCGACCAGGTGCTGTTCCCGGGACTACGTCCGGGCGAGCGCCTGCGGCGCGATGTCGCGTTGGCGCCGCGGGCGTCACTGCTCGCAAGCGACGGCACGCCGCTCGCGCAGGGGCCGACCCGCAGCTCGCCGATCCCCGACGTCGCCAGCCAGGTGGTCGGCACGCTGCGCCCGATCCCCGCCGCCGACCGCGCCCGCTACGCGGCCGCCGGGTACCCGCCGAACGCAAAGATCGGGATCGACGGGCTCGAGCGCATCTTCCAGCGTCAGCTGGCGGGGACGCCCGGCGGCACGCTGCTGGCGGGCAAGCGGGTCCTGGCGCGGCGCGCGCCGGTCGCCGGCGTTGACGTGAAGACGACGATCGACCCGACGATCGAGCGCGCGGCGATCACGGCGATCGCCGGCCGCTACGCGGCGATGGCCGCGATCGACCCGCGCACCGGGGCAGTCCGAGCGCTGGTCAACTTCGCCTTCTCGGTCCTCCAACCGCCCGGCTCGACGATGAAGATCATTACCGCCACCGCGGCGCTGCAGGCCGGAATCGTCAAGCTCAGCGACACGTTTCCGGTCGCTACCAGCTCCACGATCGACGGCTACACGCTTCAAAACGCCGGCGGCGAGGCGTGCGGGGGCACGCTGCTGAATGCGTTCGCGGTCTCCTGCAACTCGGTGTTCGCACCGCTCGGCGCGAGGCTCGGCGCGCAGCCGCTGGTGGCGATGGCGCAGCGGTTCGGCTTCAACCAGCCGCCGTCGATCGAAGGCGCGGCCGAGAGTCAGATTCCATCGGCGGCGACGATCGGCGACGCGCTCGCGGTCGGGTCCTCGGCGATCGGCCAGGGGCGCGTCCAAGCCAGCACGCTGGAGATGACCGACGTGGCGGCGACGATCGCGATGGGCGGTCGCCGGCCGGTGCCGACGCTGCTCGCCGGCCAGCGGCCGCGGTTCGTGCGCGTCGCCAGCTCGCGCGTCGCGCACGAGGTCCAGCAGATGATGGTCGCGGTCGTGCAGTTCGGGACCGGCACCGCCGCCCAGATCCCCGGCGTCCAGGTGGCCGGCAAGACCGGGACCGCGGAGCTGACCGACACCGCGTCGCCGGGCGCAAGCTCGCCACAGAACACCGATGCCTGGTTCGTCGGCTACGCGCCGGTGGGGCACCCGCGGATCGTCGTCGGCGCGCTGTTCCCGGCCCAGGGCGGCGGCGGCGCAACCGCTGCCCCACCCGTCCACGACGTGCTCGTCGCCGCGCTTCAGGGGCACTGAGCCGAGCGGTTGCCGGCTAGTGGCACATCCTGCAAGCTGGTTGCGGAGGCCGCCACGCGCCCGGTCGCCCAGCGCGCATTTCGGGCGCCAGCTCGCTGCGACACGGGGAGCCAGGTCCCGTGCCGGCGACGCTCGACCCTCCAGCGGGCCTTCGCGAGCCGCACGAGGGCCTCGTCGCCGCTGGACCAGAAACGATCAACGGTCCAGACGGGCCCCGCGCGACGGGAAACGAGCCAGCTGTCCGGGCAGGGCGGTCGCGGCCGGGGGCGGCGCGCGTGCTTGGCGCCGGCTCACATGCCGGTCGCGACGCCGACGCGCGCGTCGCGGCTGGAACAACGTTACAGCCGGTGATCTGACCGTCTCGGGTGTCGCGTTGTGGTCGTCTGCGGGACACAACGTGACGTGCCCGGGCGCGACGTTGCCGGTATGTCACGTTTGGCGACCGGCTGGCGCTTCTGGGCTCCTCAGACGCGCTCGATCCGCCGGCCTCGCCGCGATCGGCTCCGATCAACCGGTGCTTGCGAGCCAAGACCAAGAGTATGCGAGGGCGAGCCGGTGGCGCCAGGCGCGTCCAGACGCCGTCTCGGGTTCGCACTTTTGAGGGGTGTCACCTACTGTGGAGCTCTGCGGTGGCGCTGCGGTCGATGTCGGTCAGCGCGTGGGCGCATGGTGTCAGCTGCCCGCGCAGTCGATGTCCGCCTGCGCGAAGTCGTCGCCCTTGAACAGCAGGGGCCGATGGTTGGCTTGCGCGAGCGCATACGCGAAGCAGTCGCCAAAGTTGAGGCCGGCCGGGGACCGGCCCTTGCCGTAGCGCGCGTATGCCTCCCGCGCGGCAAGCGCTTGCGCGCGGTCGACGGCCACGCATCGGACGGATGCGGCGGCGAGCAGCGCGTCGAGCGCAGCGACCCCAGCCTGACCGGTCTTCGCTTGCATCACGACGGACGCCTCCACGAGCGTCGCGGCCGAAATAAGCGGGTCTTCAGCGTCGGCGAGGAGCGTCGAGAACGTTTCGTGCTCGGGCTCGTGCAGAAGGATGGCCAGGACGGCAGAGGTGTCGAGGACCACGAGCCATCCCTAACTGGGCAGGCCGCGCTGGTCATATCCGACAATCTCCTCGGCGCTGCGCCCTTCGAAGACGGGAAGGGCTGCGCTGAGCGCCGAAATCCTGCGTATCTCCCGGAGGCGCTGCTCGCGAGGAACCGCTCCCCGCAGCCGCTCCAAGCGCTCGCGCACGGCGACCGTCACCGCCGTCGTGATGCTTTCGCCGGTCTCGGCGGCCAACTCGCGCACGAGTCGGTCAGCGTTCTCATCCTTGATGTTCAGCGCCACAAAGGAAGAATAGCATCAGTTTTCTGCCTGACGCCTGAACCGGAGTGTGGTAAAGCTCCACAGGCCGCGGATAGGATGCACCACTAGCCGACAGCGCGCAGGACCGCCGCTTCGAGCGCCGGCGCGGCCGTGCCCTCGGTCCAGACGGCCAGCGCCTCTCCGGCCGGACCGAAGGCGAGCGCCAGAT
>JBEKRJ010000063.1:0-12440 GCA_049518835.1 Solirubrobacteraceae bacterium | reverse complement strand
AATCATAAACCAAAAGAGAACTCTGAGACTGAAAGCAGTACACAATAGACATCAAACTAACTAATACCTCACGCTCGATTTCGGATAGACGTACGCGCGCCTGCGCGAGCGCGTCGGACGCGGCCCCCAGGTTCCCGCCCGAAATCAGTGCACGGAGCTCGATTTGAGCCGCAACGGCGGCGGACGTGTCGTCGTCGGCAACCAATGCGGCCTGCGAGGCCGCGCCGGCGTGGTCGCCGAGCCGCAGCAGCGTCTCGGCCAGGGCGATCCGCGCCTGAGCATTGTCGGGCTGATCGGCGAGCACCGATCGGTACTGGCGCTCGGCCGCCGGCAACGCACCCGCGTCCTGCAGCGCCGAACCGAGCATGAAACGCACCGCCGGGGTCACCGGCTCAACCCTGCGCTCGACTTCGGCGACGACGGCCTCCGGTAGCACTCCGGTACCCAGCAGTAGGCTCGTGTAAGGAGCCACGACCCCGTGAAACGTCGGGTAGCGCTCCAGGCACGTTTCCAACAGCTTCCGCGCCACCTCGACGTCGCCGTCCTTCACCGCCAGCTGAGCCAGCGCGATCCTCGGTAGGTAGGTCCCGCAGCCGACCATGTGCCGGTAGCGTGACGGCGCGTCGCCGAGCGCGATGCAGCGGCGCAAGTGCTCCCGCGCGTCACCGAATGCGCCAGTCGCCAGGGCAATTCTTGCCTGTGCGAAGACGAGATCCGTGAACCCGGGATAGCGCGCCAGACCCTCGGCCGCCAACGACGCAGCATCGTCGAGCCGTCCGCTCTTACGCATCGCCTCGACCATCCGGGAGGCAAGCGGCGGCCCGTACCTGTAATCCACTTCGCTGCCCCCAGCGACGATCATCGACCAGGCGCGCTCGAATTCGGTCAGTGCTGCCGCGGTGTCACCGGTGGCCGCATACTCCGACCCAAGGTTGAAATGAAGGAAGGCGTCCGGCGGGCTCTCATCCGCCTGCTTGCGCAACAGTTCGATGTTGCGCTGAGACTTTGCCCTGGAGCTACGCACGGCCTCCAGGTAGCCGTAGTGCCGGATGCGAACCGTCGTCTGGTGGATGCGTCCGGGAGCGTAGACCGGCAGGTTGTGCGAAATCTGCTCGTGCACGCGACCCTCGAACCGATACTGCGGCCTGTTTCTGAACACTCGCAGCATGTTGTCGACCGCGGCGAAACCGTCGCCCGTCTCACCCACGTAGTTCGTCTCGACCAGGTAGAAGGCCTCCCTCCAGGTGTGGCCAGTGAGCGCTCGGAGCCGCTCGGCATCCTCTGAGACCAAAACCTCATCGGCGTCGAGAAACATCAGCCAATCGCCGGTTGCGGCGTCGAAGGAGATGTTTCGGGCGTCCGCGAATGAGTCCGTCCATTCGTGCTCGATCACGCGCGCTCCGAACGATCGTGCAATTTCGATCGTGGCGTCACGCGAACCCGTGTCGACGACGATGATCTCGTCGACGACCGGAGCAATCGCCTCCAGGCAACGGGGGAGCGTCTCCTGCTCGTCGCGGACGATCATGCACAGGCTGAGCGTCAGGCCAGTGGCCGGGGTCGCCTCCTGGGCGACGAGCGTGGCGCGGCGCGAGAGGCTCGAAAGCGCCGCTTGGAGCGGCCGTGGGGTGGTTCGTCCCCGAGGGCGGCTCCGCACCTCAGCGAGCTTCTGCTCCGAGCCGGGGAGACTGGGATCAAGACGTTGAGCCGCTTGCAACAGGGCCAGCGCGGCATCGAGGTCCCCAAGCTCGCGCAGCGCGACGGCGGCGCAGTCGAGCACCATCGGCTCACTCGGTTGCGCTTCGAGGACCTCCACGGCAGCGTCGGCAACCGCCATCAGCACCGCGGACTCGGGAACCGAGGGCGTGCTTGCAGCGGCCGCAAGTCCACGCTCGAGCAGCACCACCCGCGCGTGGTAGCTGCGATTCGGATCCTCCAGCCGGGTGGCGTGCGTGAACAGCATCCGGTAGGCGTCGACGTCGCCGCCGGCCAGCAACTCCTCGGCCCGAGCACCTAGGTGCGCCGCGGAAACGGGGCTCTCGCCGCCGGGCGCGAGCGAAGCTGCGGCTGCACGGGCCGTGCTTGGATTGGGAGCAGCCATACGAAGAGTCCCGAGGTGATACGCCCCAGTCATCGGCCTCGGTGGGGCAAGCCTGAAGGTGGCGCCGTGGACGACCCGCCTGTGCCGGTCCCGGATGGACCGACTCAGAGCGCGCGCTAGCGCGACCTGTTGAGCCGACGTCGAGGCTCGTGGTCGTCGATCGGCGCATGCTCGCAAGCAGGTAGTCCGCGGAGCTTCTCCCGCGCGCCCGACCATGTCTCGATCCGCTCGCCAGAAGGGCGATCAGCGTCACGGCGCAGATCGCGAGCAGCGGCGGATACTCGCCGTAACCGCGGTAGCGGAACACGATCCGGCTGGTACCGGTCGGGAGCTGCGTGGCGACCAGCGCCGGCGCCACCATCAGCGTGTGCGCTGGGCGTCCGTCGACGGTTGCCGTCCAACCCGGGTCGTACGAAGCACTGAGCACGACGACGCCGGGACCGCGCATGTGTACGGTGGCGGACGCCTCGCCGGCGGCAAGCCGAGCGTGTTGGGCGAGCACCGCGCCGCTCGGTTTACCGGCGCCGATCCGGGGCAGCGGCCGCGGCCGCCCCGAGCCGTAGGCGACTTGCAGGTCGTCGCGAGATGCGAGTCCAGTAGGGGGATGCTGCGAACCCCCACGTTTGCGCGCTCGGCCGCGAGCACGCCGGTGATCGTGCCGGCTTGGACGTAGCCTGCATCCGGGAGCGTCCACAGCGAGTACCGTCCGGCGCTTGCGACGTGAGTCGCTCGCACGGGGGGCAGGTACCCGGTTGGGACGATCAGGTACCTGATCCCGAACAAATCGTAGTCGCTGAGGTTGGCATCGTCGAAGTAGTACTCGGGATCGGTCATCAACGACGCGGTGCGCAACGTGTAGCCGATCTCGTCGATGTCGCGACTCTCGAGGTACTTGAACACGGGGACCGCGCCAACGGTGAAGTCGGCTCCCCAGTTTGTCGGCTGTCCAGCGTAGACCCGTCCGCCACCGTCAGCCCTGACGCGCACGAGCAGCCGGTCCAACTGTGCGCCAGCTGTCGCGTCGGCGTGCCGCTGGGCAGCGATCGCACTCGCGGTGTGGCGGTCGTAGCGGCCGAGCTCGATCCATGCTGGGGCGAGAGCGACAGTCACAGCCGCGAGCGCGGTAAACGCCTCGGCGATCGGCGTGCGAGTGATCCGCTGTACGAATAGCGGCACGCGGCGCAGCGGCGCCCAACACAGGCGTGCCACGCACGCTGCGCCGTGCCCTGCGAGGATCAGCGCCACCAGCTGCACGCCCATCATGAAGCGGCGAAAGAAGATGTCGCCGCTGCCCGGGATCAGCGCCACAAGGGGCCCAAACGTCGCGCGCCCGAAGGAGAGCAGCAGGCAGACGATGAGCGCGACCAGCAGCGCGCGGGCGCCGGCGTCGTGCCGGCAGCTCCTGACCGCGAGCACGAGCCCGAACGCAGCCAACGGCGTCACCACCGGCAGTCGCCCGTGGTCCAGCAGCTGACCGGACGCGAGCCATCCGAGCGCGCGCCCAGCGCCATATCCGTTGGCGAGCGGCGTGTCCCGGACGATCTCGTTTTGTGCTGCCCAGTCGCGCTGTAGCACCAGCGGCACGATCACCCACGCTGCGGCCAACAGCGAGCCGGCGAGCACCACCGCCGCCCGGCGGCCCGCCCGGGCAATCCCCCCATTCGCGACCAACGGCCACAACAGGAGTGGGATCAGCGCCAGATACCCGGTCTCGAAGTGCAGCGCAACCGTCAGGGCGGTCATCGTGACGGCGGCGAACGCGCCACCACCGTCACGGATCAGCTTCCAGCTGAACCCCCACGCGAGCGGCAGCGTGCTGGATGCCCACAACTGCGTCCACACACCGAAGCCCGTCCACAGGTAGGCGTGCTGCTCGTAGCCGATCCCGGTCGCGCTCCACAGGAACGGCGACATCGAGGCGGCCGCGGCCGCCACTCCACGCGCGGCGCCGAACAACCGCACGCCGAGGTACACGCTCACCGGCCACATTGACAGCAGCAGGTAAAGCGTCCAGCGGAACGCCGCGTCCGGCCCGATCACGAGCCCGACCGCGCCGGCGATCAATGCAGGGAGGCTCTGATAGTGCAGGAACTGGGGCGAGCCGAGGCCCAGGTAGGGAAACCAGCTCGTCAGCGGCAGATGACCGGCGCGCAGCTGCGCGGTCGCAAAGCGCACCATCTGCTCATGGACCGAGCTGTCGTTCAGATAGGAGGCGCCGAGTGTCTCGGCGCGAAGGCTCGCGAGGTTCCACCCAACCGCAGCCGCCACGAGTAGCAACGGCCACCACGCCGACCAGCCCCCGTCGTGTGACGGGGGCCGGAGGTCTGAGCGCGGTTGCGGGCTCGGCGAAGCGGCGTCAGCTGTTGCCGCTGTTGCCAGAGCTCTCGCTGTTGGCACCGCTCGCCGCGACCTGGTGGACGGCCGGGCACTGCGCCCGGGCCAGCTTTGCCAGCCGTACGAGGCGGTTGGCGACCGTCGGCGACAGGCCGACGGTCTTGATGAGAGCCTGGGTCGGCATCGGCCGAAGGACGGTGCGGCTCACGGCGGCGGCGGCGGACGAAGACAACTTGCCGCTCCTTGCAGCGCCGCCGGAGTTGCCGGAGTTACCGCCACTGCCGGAGTTACCGCCACTGCCGGAGTTACCGCCACTGCCGGAGTTACCGGCCGGAGCCGCCTGGACGAGACGAACTACGCACGGAGGTGGCATGCACACGGGCGCTGCGCCGTTCACCGTCATCGACACGACGCGGACCCGGTGGCCGATCCGCCACGCCGGGATCACCAGTGTCTTGCCGGCGGGAATCTTGCGAGGATCGAGTCGGGCCTGCGCCACCAGCAGCCGCGCGTGAATCATCGCGGGGGTGACCTGCACGTTCTTCCATGTTGCCAGGCTCGCGGCGCAGCCGGCGCTGACCGGCACGAGCTGCGCATGTACGTTCATCCCATGCAGCGCACGGTTGGCAGCCGCGATTGCGGTCAGCGAATGCAGCCGGATCGTGTACGTGCCGTCGTTGTTGCGCGTCACGGCGAACGCCGGCGACGAGCTCGCCACGCCAAAGATCAGCATCGCGGCCGTCGCGAGCACTCCCACGCCGAGGCCGGTGCCGGCGAGCACGCGCGGGCGTGCTCGCCGGCGGTGCCCGGTCTGCCGGCGGTCCAACTGCGCCAGGTCGGGACCGTGCTCGCGCACCAGGTCGCGCCAGAGACGGTCCGTGAACTTACTCATGATTTGCGATGCTCCTTTCTCAGTCGGGCGCGCGCCCGAGACAGCCGCTTGCGCAGCACGACACGCGATACGCCAAGCACCGCCGCAGCCTCCTTCGGCGTCAGCTCGGCGAGGTCGACCAGCTCGATCGCGGCCCGCTCCAGCGCGGGAAGCCGCGAGCAGCGCTCGATCAGCTCACGGCCGGTTCGTTCGGCGTCGATCTTGGCCACCAGCTCGTCGATCTCATCGGCGTCCAGGTTTCGCCAGGCGGCGAACCGGGCCGCTGCATCGCGACCGTTGGCGACCTGCTCGCAATATCGCGCGTAGACGTGCCCGGCGATCCCGAACAACCATGCCCGCGGTGAGCCCCTGCCCGGATCGAAGCCTCCGAACGCGCCGGCGGCGCGCACGAAAGTTTCCGACGTCAGGTCAGCGACCACCTGCGGCTCGGCGCAACGCCGGGCGAAGTACGACATCAGCACGTCGACATTGCCCACATACATCTGCTCGAAGTCGGCGAGGGCCGATCTGCCCGGGCGGCTCGGCTTCGGGCTGTTCGCCTGTGCCGAGCTGTCGAGCATCGCGACTTTCGCCTCCGCTGCTGTGCTCATATATCGCCAGTTGCCGACTTTCCCGGCAACTGTGACATCACAAAGCCGACCCGAAGACCGGGCGCAGCCGCGTCGTCACGATCCTCGCTTGCGCTCGATGAGCATCGCGGCCGTGAGATTCGCGGCGTGCGCAGCGGCGTCGGTGGGAGCCAGGCCGCGGTGGCGTCCGATCAGGTACGCGATCATGAACGCGTCGCCGGCGCCAGTCGTTTGCACATCGGCGACCACCTGATCCGGCGCAATGTGACTGACCTCGCCGGCGACGCGGATCTCCGCGCCTCGAAAGCCCTGCGTGAGAAGCAGCTCTGGAACGCCGCGCAGAGCGTCGAGCGCGGGCTCGCGTCCGCGCTCCGCTGCGAGCACGTCGATCTCGTCCTCAGATAGCTTGAGCACGGTCAGGTGCGCGAGCAGCTCCGGGTCATACTCCGCATCGAGCGTCAGCTCGCCGATCTTCGGGACTCGAACGAGGCCTTGACCGTCGTAGGCGATCCGATGGCCGCCAGCGGCCAGACGGGCGACGGTCGCCACCGAAAAATCGGTGCGCACGAGCGGCGCCAGATGCACCCAGTCGCTGTCGATCTGAAGCGCGGCGATGTCGGCTTCGGACCACTGATGCCCGATCGTGTGAAGGACCATCGATCGGCGCTCGCCGAACCTTCCCGAGTAGTCGAGCTCGAAGCGAGTGGTCGACGGCGCGCGCGTGAACCGGACGGCCACAGGTCCGTCGGCCTCCAAGCCTTGGAAGATCGCGACGTCCTCTTGCGCACAGGCGGCGTTGATCACTCCACTTGCACGCAGCCGAGCGAACACGTACGGTGCAAACGTCGGGCATCCGCCGCGGGTCCAGGGCCCGTGATTGACCCTGTCCAGCGCCGCGTTTGCGATCAGCGTAAGTTCGGTGCGTTGCAAGGCCGGATCATTTCACACGGCCTCTTGCCCGCCGATCAGGTCGATGCGGGTGGATCGATGCCGAGCTCGGCAACGAGCATGACACCGCGGGCACCGTGTTCGCGAAGCCGTCCAGGGATGCTCGCGCCGGCAGCGAGAAGGATCCCGACGATCTCTGCGTAGGGCTCCTTTGCGATCTCGTCGACGGTCCGCATCGTGGGGCCACCTTCGGGGTCGTGGCAGTGGCGAGAGCCGTGCAGGGCGGCGCCGATCGCGCTGCCGCCGTCGCGCAGCGCGAGTGCGGCGCCGCGCTGCACGAGCTCGCGCGTGATCTGCACGCGACCACGCCAGCAGGCCTGGCCGAGTGGGATGTCCCCGCTGTCGGGGTCGCCGTCGATCCGGGCGCCGGCGTCGAGCAGCCGGCGCATCGCCTCGGCATGGCCCCCCTGGATCGAGAGGATGAGCATCTCGTCGAGCATCGAGATCGCGATGCCGCGCACAGGGCCGCGAGCCGTGCCGGCGAGGTAGGCTCCCAGCGCGCGGTCGAGGTCGGTGGTCGGGGCCGGGTCGGCGCCCCGCTCGCGCAGGACCGCCGCGACCTCTTGCTCTCCCCACCGCAGCGCGATTTGCAGCACGGTCAGACCATGCTCGTCGGGCGCGTCGATTGGCGCGCCGGCGTCGAGCAGCGCAGCGATCGTGCTGGCGGGCCGCCGTCGCCAGACCGCCTGGTGGAGGTGCTCGGCCGATGCGCGCGCCCCGTGCCGGCAGAACATCTCGACCATCGCGGCGTTGGGAAAATTCAACGCGCGTCCGAGGTCGTAATCGATCAGGTTCTGTCCGGCGCCGGCGTCGATCACGAGCATCGCACAAGTGGGGTCGGGCAATTCGCATGCGTGGTAGAGGACCTCGTTGCCGTGATAGCCGTCCCGCTCGTCGGTTGGGTCTGCGCCGGCCTCGAGCAGCAACCGCGTGAACTCCGGATCGCCCGCGACCCCAGCCGCCCCATAGAGGGCGACCTGCAGCCACCCGTCGCGGTTGATGAACGAGGCGTTCGGATCGGCGCCGGCGGCGAGCAGGAGCCGCGCGGTCTCCCGGATCCCGCCGGCCCTGCTCGGGTCAGATCGCAGCAGTCGCGAGAAGCACGCATACAGGAGCGGCTGCCAACCGCTTGGCCCGGTCGGCTCGCTGACCGCCTCGGGGCGGGCGGCCAGCCGGCGTGAGACCTCCGCCGCCTCACCGGTCGCGCACGCACACGCCAGGTCGTGGCGCGCCAGCGCAGGATCTGCGTCCAACAACGCCCGCGCGCGGCGCAGGTCAGCGGACGTAGCCGAGGCGATCAACGCGTCCGCGCGCTCGGAAACATCGAGCGTGAGCGCCTCGACATGGAACTTCAGCGGCGCCCAGGACCGGAACCCATACTCGCGCGCAACGGCGAGCTGCGCGTGCGCGAGCGACGCGAACTCGCTCGCCTTGCGGCGACGCTTCGCCTCCTCGCGCAGGTGGCGCAGGTTCGGACGGGCGGGCAGGGAACGCGGCGTGGACATATTGGCTGCTCGTCGCACAGGATCCCATGCACCCCCCGCGCGCCGGCTCGGGCCTGCGCCCGAGGGTTGAGATTGACCCGATCTCAACCCCCAAATCGACCCGGGCGCCGATGTGCCGGACGCGCTTGCAGACGACGATGCACCCATGACATTTACCGATTACCTCATCGACTCAGCCCTCGTTCTCCTCGTGCTGCTTCAGGTCAAAGAGCGTGAGCTGACGATCAAATCGCTGGTCCGTCCGCTCGTGATCGTCGGCGTGGCGGTCGTCAGCTACCTGCACGGCATCCCGACTGCCGACAACGATCTGGTGCTGGTCGGCGTGTTCGGCACGCTCGGGCTGTTGATCGGCGTCGCGAGCGGCCAGGCCGTCCTGATGCGGCGCGGCGGCGATGGCAAGGTGCTGGCGCGTAGCGGCTGGGCGTCCGGGTTCTTCTGGGTGCTCGGGATGGGCTCACGGTTCGCGTTTTTGATCTGGACGTCTCACGGAGGCGCCGCGACGATCACGAGCTTTAGCGCCGGGCATTCGATCACGAGCGCCGAGGCATGGACGGTGGCGTTGCTCGCGATGGCTGTGCTCGAGGTCTGCGGACGCTCTCTGGTCCAGGCGATCCGCCGCCAGCAGCTGCTGACACGCCCGGCGCCGGTGCTGGCCTGACCACCGCCGGCAACGACGAGCGCGACCACCGCCCGGCAGCCACAAGCGGGATCCGCGACCACGCGGGTCCCGCTTCAGCGCGTCCACCGCTACGGTTGTCGCCCGGCATACGCTTTCCTGTCGATGCTGCTCGCCCGCGTGAACCCCCGGCTGGCCACGGTGATCAGGCTCGCCGCCCTGGTGCTGATCGGATCGTCGGTTCTCGGCGCACACCATCCCCCGGGCGCCAGCGGCCGAGCGCTCGTGATCACTGTCGCGTTCGTCGGAGCGATCGTGGCCTGGCTGGCGTGGGTGATCCGGCCGGTGAGTGACCGTGGCCTGACGCCTGATCTCTACCTGATCGCAGCAGCCGGCGGCGTCCTGTGCGGCGCCTCGCCCGACAGCGCCGCCAGCACGTTCGTGTTCGTCGCCGTGGCGGTCGGCGGTCTGCGGGTGGAGCTGGGGCGCACGTTGCCGCTAGTCGCCGTAGGTGCACTCGGGCTGGGCGTGTCGGTCCTGGTCTACAACGGGAGCGCGCTCGGGCTGCTTGCCTACACGCTGGGGTTCCTTGCCGCGGCGCTGGCCGCGTCAAACGCCCGCCAGGCGGCCGCGCGGGCCGACCAGGCCGAGCTGCTGCTGGCGCAGACCCAACGATCACACGAGGAGCAGCTGCGCGCTGCCCGGCTGGAGGAGTCGAGCAGGCTCGCTCGCGAGATCCACGACGTGCTCGCGCACACCCTGGCCGGCTTGACCATCCAGCTCGAGGCGACGACGTCACTGCTCGAGCAAGGCGCCGACCGCGACACGATCTTGGCCAGGGTGCGGCGGGCCCATGGGCTCGCGCGGCAGGGGCTGGAGGAGACGCGCCAAGCCGTCGGAGCACTGCGCGGCGAGCAGGCATCGGCGCCGTCCGGGATCGAGGCGCTGGTAGCCGATTACGGCGCGACAGCCGACGCGCGCGCCGATCTGACGATCGACGGCAACCCGGCGCGGCTGACCGGTCCGACCGGCCAGACAGTGCTGCGCGTCGTGCAGGAGGCGCTGACCAACGTTCGTAAGCACGCCCCCGGCGCCGGCGTATCGGTCGCCGTCGATGCCGGCGCCAACCCCGGCGACGAGGTGGTGCTGCGCGTCGATGACCTGCCGGCTGCGGGCGCGGCGGCTTGCGCTCCCAGTCGACTTGCTGCCAGCGGCGGCGGCTACGGCTTGCAGGGCATGCGCGAGCGCGCGCAGCTGCTGGGCGGCACGCTCAGCGCCGGCCCGACGGGGGCGGGCTGGCGGGTCGAGCTGCGGCTGCCGGCTCCCGAGCCGCCGGCGGTGCTGACACGGGATGCGGCGTGAGACGATGACGGAGCCCGTGCGCGTGCTCGTCGTCGACGACCAGGCGCTCGTGCGCGAAGGGTTGATGACGCTGCTCGCGACGGCGCCCGAGATCACTCCCGTCGCCGCTGCGGCCGACGGCGAGGAGGCCGTGGCACTGTCCGCGCGACACCGACCCGACGTCGTGCTGATGGACCTGCGAATGCCCAAGCTCGACGGGGTCGAGGCCACCCGCCGGATCCGCGCCGCGCAGCCGCAGACCGAGATCGTGGTGCTCACCACGCACGCCGACGAGGACTCGATCCTCGATGCGCTGCGCGCGGGCGCGCGCGGATCCCTGACCAAGGACGCCGGCATCGCTGAGATCTCCCGGGCCGTTCATGCCGCCGCCGCCCACCAAGGGCTGCTCGACCCGGTCGTCCAGAATCAGCTGATCGCCGCCGCCAGCGCTGCCAGACGACCGACCCCGCCGCCGACCCTCCCAGACGAGCTGACCCCACGCGAGGCCGAGGTGCTGTCGCTGATCGCCCGCGGACTGTCCAACGCCGAGATCGCCGCCACGCTGGTGGTCAGCGAAGCGACCGTCAAGACGCATATCAACCACCTGTTCGCCAAGACCGGCGCCCGCGACCGTGCCCAGGCGGTGCACTACGCCTACACGCACGGCCTCGCCGGCTAATTGAGACGCTAAGCCTAAGGGGCCGGTCTGGCGGCGCGGGCGAAGGCCGGGGCCCGACGCGCCGCCGCCGCCAGCCCAGATCAGAAGATGCGCACCGCGACCTCAGCGGGCGCGTCGAACAGCTCGTTGAGCTCGTCGTCGAGCTTGACCAGCGTCAGCGACGCGCCGGCCATGTCAAGCGACGTGCAGTACTCGCCGACGTAGCTGCGAGTGACCGTGATGCCGCGGTCGGCCAGCTGCTGGTGAGCGTGCCCGTAGCAGAGGTAGAGCTCCGAGATCGGGGTGCCGCCGAGGCCGTTGATCATCAGCGCCACCTCGTCGCCCGAGCTGTAGGGCAAGTCTGACACGACCGCGTCGAGCAGCTCGTCGATGATCGCGTTTGCGTCGGCCAGCTTCTCGCGCCGCCGCCCCGGCTCGCCGTGAATGCCGACGCCCATCTCCATCTCGTCGTCGCCGAGCTCGAACAGCGGAGAGCCCTTGGCCGGCGGGGTGCAGGAGGTCAGCGCCATCCCCATGGTTCGCGTGACTGCGTTGACGCGCTCACCGAGCTTCACGATCTCGTCGAGCTCGGCGCCCTGCTCGGACGCCGCACCGACCGCCTTGATGACGAAGAAATTGCCTGCCACGCCGCGCCGGCCGATCGTGTAGGTGGAATCCTTGACGGCGACGTCGTCGTCGACGATCAGCGTCGCGACCTTGATGTCCTCGGCCTCCGCCAGCTCGCGCCCGAGCTCGAACGACATGCGGTCGCCGGTGTAGTTGTTGATGATGTGCAGCACACCCTTGGCGCTGGCGAGCAGCTTCGTCGTCTCGTAGACGTAATCCGACGGCGGCGCCGAGAACACGTCCCCTGGACACGCTGCGTCCAGCATGCCCCTGCCGACGACCATCACGTGCGCCGGCTCGTGTCCAGATCCGGAGCCCTGGATGATCGACACCTTGTCATCGCGTGGCGCATCGGCCCGCATGATCAGGTTGTAGTCGGGGACGTAGCGGAGCTTGCCCGCGTTGGCGAGCTCGACGCCCTTGAGCATCTCTGCAACGAACTGCTGGGGGTCGTTGACGAACTTCTTCACTGTCTCTCCTCTCGAGTGACCTGCCTTGGTTTCCCGCCGGCGTGCCACGCCGGCACATCCGTGTCCCGCAGCCTCACGATCGCGCCCGCGCAGGGCGCATCGGACGTCAGGCGAGCTCGAGCTCGGCCTGCTGCCACGCCCTGCAGATTGCCTCCACCATCACGGCGACCCCGATCGCGCCGGCGTCGACCGAATCGCGGCTGCGCTCCCCGGTATAGGCAGCGCGTCCGCGTTGGGCGACCATCCCCTTGGTAGCCTCGGCGCTCGTCCGGGCCTTGACCGCCGCCTTCTCTAGCGCGACCGCCGCTCCCTCGCCGAGATTGCCCTCGAGCTCGTCGACCGCCGGCACCAGCGCCTCGAGCAGGGTCTTGTCTCCCAA
>JBEKRJ010000062.1:0-12497 GCA_049518835.1 Solirubrobacteraceae bacterium | reverse complement strand
GGGGATGGCGCTCGTGCCGCTGATCGAGGACATGCGCGCCTACGGGCTTGAGTGGCTGGGCGACTGCACTCACGACGAGCTGCCCGAGGCTGAGCCGGCGGCTGCCGCCGCCTGACGCACGCCGATGCGGATCGCCGTCGCGGCCGACGAGCTGACCGGCGTCGCCGAGCAGATCCCCGACGAGCTGCGCCGGCGAGGCCACGAGCCGATCCTGCACGGCGCGTACGCCCCGACCGAGCGCCCCGACTGGGCGTGGGCGAGTGAGCGCGCCGCACGCGAGGTCTCCGAAGGTGGCGCCGAGCAGGCGGTCGTCGCGTGCTGGACGGGCACGGGCGCCTCGATTGCCGCTAACAAGGTCGTGGGCATCCGCGCCGCGCTGTGCGGCGACGCCCAAACCGCGCAGGGCGCCCGGCGCTGGAACGACGCCAACGTGCTCGCGCTGAGCCTGCGGCTGACGTCGCCCGCCGAGCTACAGGAGATTCTCGACGCGTGGTTCGCGGCTGGCCCGAGCGAAGACCGCGGTGACACGGTCAACATCGAGCACCTCGCCGAGATTGAGGCAGCGCCCGCGCCACCCGCCGCGCGCCCGCCCGCGCCACCCGCCGCGCGCCCGCCGGCGCCACCCGCCGCGCGCGCGGTGCCACCGACGACCACGCCGGCTGCAAGCTGACATTCGCCGGGCAGGAGCGTCGCCGCCGAGCGCGAATCGGCCTCCGTGCGCAACAGCACCCTCCACCAGATCCTCGAAGCATTCACGACCGAGGCGGCGAGCCGACTCGCCGCCGAGACCGCGCGCGGCGCCGAGATCCCGTTCGAGCTCGTCGAGAGCGATCCTCGGCCGCGGGGGCGTCCGGCGCTCTACTGCTACCGGCCGCTGACCGGCGCCTTCATCCGCGAGCGCCTGGGCTTGCTGCTCGCGCTGCCGACGTACGCTCCGGCCGCGCGGGCGCTGGCCTCCCAACCCGGCGTCGAGAGCTACCTGCGCCGCCGCGGCGAAGTCCGCGTGCCGGGCGAAGAACGCGAGCGGGCCGACGCAGCGCTGCGATCGTTCCTCGGCAGCGTGTTCGCCGAGCGCAGCGAATTTGGCTTCAGCCAAGCCCGGTTCGAGGCGGCGTACGAGGAGTTCGAGCATGCGCTGTACGAAGGTCGCGCGATCAGCACCGTGGTCGCCCCGCTGCTGGGACTCGGGCTCGATCACGCGACGACCGAGATCGCGCTCGGCGACGGGCTGTCGCTGGTTCGCGGCGATGCGATGCCGGACGCCCCCGCCGAGGCGGTGTGGGCCGACGGCGAGGAACCATGCGTGCTCGCCTCGCTGGTTGTCGCCCAGGAGCGCACGGTCAGGCCGCCGGTTTCGATCGCCCGCGCCCGCTTTCGGCGGGTGTTGACCGCGCTGCGGCTGTTCGAGCGCGGCGGCTACGCGCTCGGGCCGCTCGCGTGGACGCGGATCGACACCGGCTCGTGGCGGCCGGTGGCGCTCGGGGCCAGCGGTCGGCCCCGGCTTGTGACCTTGATCTCCCCCGCTCATGAGGACGAGCTGCGCGCGTTCTGCAACCTCGTGGCGCGTCGCGCGCCGGCCGTGGGAGAGCTGTCCTGGGCGCTGTCGCGGTTTGAGATGGGATGCGAGCGCTTGGCACCATTTGAGGCCCTGAGCGACTACCTGCTAGCGCTGCGGGCGCTGCTCGAGCCCGAGGGGCCCAGCAGCGGGCGGCTTGCCCAGCGACTCGCGGTGCTGTGCGCCCCACCGGAGGAGCGCGACGGGCTCGCCGAGCGAACGGCGTACGCGATCTCGCTCGAGCGCGCCGTGATCTGCGGCCTGGCCCCAGGCAGGACCGGAGCCGACGCGCTCGTCGAGGAGCTCGCCGAGCATTTGCGGGCGCTGCTACGCGACGCGATCTGCGGCCACCTCGAAGCCGATCTGCGTACGGTCGCTGACGATTTGTTGACAGAAGCTGCGCCGGCCGCGAACTAGCGCTACGCTGACCTACGACCGCTCCCTACTCGGTCCCGCGAGGGATCGGGAGTGTTCTGCCGCCAGGCTCAACACGTAAGTCCTGGGGCTCCGATGAAGTCAGGGGGAGCGCGATCACAGCCTCGAGCGGGCCCAGCGCCCGCTCGTGCTGTGTCCGGGGCCGAGCCCGCCAAACCCCAGCCGGGGCCCCGCCACGCACCTCCGCGCGCGAGGCCCCGCCAACCAGCGGCCGCTCAGCGGCTCTCGATCGCGGCGCGGCCCGCGAACTGGGCGTTGCTGCCAAGCTCCTCCTCGATCCGCAGCAGCTGGTTGTACTTCGCGACCCGCTCCGAGCGTGCCGGCGCGCCGGTTTTGATCTGCCCGACCCCGGTGGCGACGACGAAGTCCGCGATCAGCGCGTCCTCGGTCTCGCCCGAGCGGTGCGAGACGACCGACTTGTAGCCGGCGTCGGCGCCGATCGCGATCGTCTCGAGCGTCTCGGTGAGAGTGCCGATCTGGTTGAGCTTGATCAGGATCGCGTTCGCCACGCCGGCGTCGATCCCGCGCTTGAGGATCACCTTGTTGGTCACGAACACGTCGTCGCCGACCAGCTGCAGGCGCGTCCCGAGCCGGTCGGTCAGCAGCTTCCACCCGTCCCAGTCGTCCTCGGCCATCCCGTCCTCGAGCGACACGATCGGATAGTTGTCGACGAGCCTCGCGTAGTAGTCGACCATCTCATCGGCGCTGAGCGTGCGGCCTTCGCCGGCGAGCACGTACTTGCCATCCTTGTAGAACTCGCTGCTGGCGGGGTCGAGCGCGATCGCGATGTCGGCTCCCGGGTGATAGCCGGCCCGCTCGACCGCCTTGAGCAGTACCTCCAGCGGCGCCTCGTTGGAATCCAGCGCGGGCGCAAAGCCGCCCTCGTCGCCGACGCCCGTTCCCAGCCCGCGCGAGCTGAGCTCCTTCTTCAGCGCCTGGTAGGTCTCGGCGCTCATCTGCAACGCCTCGGCGAACGACGACGCGCCGACCGGCACGATCATGAACTCCTGGAAGTCGACCGGGCCCTCGGCGTGGACGCCGCCGTTGAGCACGTTGAGCATCGGCATCGGCAGCAGCGGCCCCTTGCCGTCGGACTGCAGGTAAGTCCACAGCGGCACGCCGGCGTCGGCGGCCTGCGCGCGCGCCGCCGCGAGCGACACGCCGAGGATCGCGTTGGCGCCCAGTCGCGACTTGGTGTCGGTGCCGTCGAGCTCGATCAGCGCCGTGTCGAGGCCGGTTTGATCGCCGGCGTCGCGCCCCGCGACCGCCGCGGCGATCTCGTCGTTGACGTGCTCGACAGCGTTGAGTACGCCCTTGCCGCCGAACGCCTTGCCGCCGTCGCGCAGCTCGACGGCCTCGTGCTCGCCGGTCGAGGCGCCCGACGGGACCGCCGCGCGGCCGAACGCGCCCGACTGCAGGCGCACGTCGACCTCGACGGTCGGGTTGCCGCGGCTGTCGAGGATCTGGCGGGCGTGGACGTATTCGATCTCGCTCATGGGGCGCTCCTGTGGCTCGGTTGGCTGCGCCGTATTCTGGAGCTTGCGCGCGGCCCGTGGGGCGCCGTGTTCAATTCGCGCCGTTGGGGAAGCACTGCGCGTGCCGTGCAACGTCGTCGGGCTGTTCAAGATGTCCGACGAGAAGGGCCCCGATGACCATGTCGTGTGCGTTCCGTGCGAGGACCCGGGGTGGAACCACATCACCGACGTCGACGCGCTGCCGCGGCTGCTACGCGCCGAGATCACGCACTTCTTCAGCGTCTACAAAGGACCTCGATCCCGGCCGTGAATCCGACGTCGGCGGCTGGGCCGGCCGCGACGCCGCGCTGGCTGCGATCGACGACGCGCGCGACCGCTTCCGCGCCGACGCCGCGAGCAACGCAAAGGCCCGCTGAGCCGCCTACGACTGCCGCCGCGCCAGCGCCTGCAGGAGGGCCTCGCGCGTGGCCTCCAGGGCCTGCGGGATCACGTATGTGTCGGCGAGCAGCGGCATGAAGCTCGTGTCGCCCGGCCAGCGCGGCACGACGTGCAGGTGCAGATGATCGGCGATCCCGGCACCGGCGACCGCCCCGAGGTTCAGGCCGACGTTGTAGCCCTCCGGCGCCATCGCCTCCCGCAGTGCGCCCACCGCGCTGCGCGCCAGCGTCATCAGCTCGAGCAGCTCGTCATCGGCCAGTTCCTCGAGCGAGCCGATGTGGCGCATCGGCGCGACCATCACATGCCCCGGCGTGTATGGAAACGCGTTGAGCAGCGTCAGGCACCGCGTGCCCCGTTCGATCACATGCTCTGAGCCCTGTTCGGCGACGGCAAGGCAGAAGATGCATTCGCCGCTCTTCGGTCCGGTGATGTACTCGATGCGCCATGGCGCCCACAGCGGCCGCTCGCTCATCGCCACTAGCCTAATCAACGCCGTGACGGACCCGTCGCAAGCCCCCGTGTTCCATGTCGAGCTGCGCCAGTTCCCGCACGCCGCGCGTGCGTTCAACCTCAGCCGCAGCGAGCTCGAGCGGCGGATCCTTGGCCCGTGGACCAGCGGCCAGCCGGTCGCCCTCGACGACCGCCGCTTCTCCCCCGACCGCGCCCGACTGACCGTCTACCAAGGGCCCGCTCTCGACCCCGCCGAGATGGGCTTGGGGCGCGGCTGGGCGAACGCGACCCGCACCGGCGAGGACGCGACCGCGCGCTTGCTCGACGAGGCGCAGCGCAGCGGGCCGGCCGCGATCGCGCAGTCGCTGCTGGCGCAGCTGCGCCGGCGGCTGCTGGAGCGCTGCGCGCAACCGCTGGCCGTCAGCGACGTGCCGTTGATCGCCGGGGAGCTGCAGCCGGGCGCGCTCGTCTCCGAGCGGCTCGCGCTCGCCGAGCGCGCGATCTGGGAGTTGCTGCACCACGGGCGCCTGCAGCTGCTCAGCGCCACCGCCGGCGCGGTCGTGGTCGGCCCCGAGGAATGGCAGGCGACGCTGCTGGCATGGGACACATGGGCGACACGGGCGGTGGCGATCCAGGCGATCCGGCCGACCCAGCCCGAGTCGCCCGACGCTGAGCGGGTGGCGCCCGCGAGTGCTGGTCTTGGCTCGTAAGCGCAGGTTGAGCGGAGCCGATCGCGGCGAGGCCGGCGGATCGAGCGCGTCTCAGGAGTCCAGAAGCGCCGGCCGGTCGCCAAACGTGACGTACCGCAAAGTCGCGCCCAGCCGGCGGCAAGCGCGCGCGCCGCCCTCCGGCCGCGGCCGCGTTGCCAGGACGGATCGCTTGTTTCCCGCCGCGCGCGGGCCTGTCTGGACCGGTGGTCGTTGCTGGTCCAGCGGCGGTGAGGACCTCGTGCGGCTCGCGAAGATCCGCTGCAGGGTCGAGCGTCTGCCGGCACGGGGCCTTGGGGTGGTGCATTTATTGCCGCTATATCCGGCACTCGATCGACCACCCTCGCTTCGCGATTGGAACTTCCAACCTATTCTTTGGAAAAGATGACTCGGACATATGGCGACCGCTGCGGAATCGCCCGCGCGCTGGATCTCGTCGGCGAGCGGTGGACGCGCCTGGCGCCGCCAGCTCGCGGGCGATTAAGCCACCAGCTCGGCAAGCAGGCGCGCGCGCTCGGCCTCGCCGGCGAACAGGTAGCGGTGGACCTGCATCAGGCCGTCGACGTCGTGGACGTCGCCGTCGAGGTGGGGGACGAGCAGCTGTGGGCGGCCCTCTAGTTCGGCGGCAAAGCGGGCGATGTTGCGCGCGTCGCGGCGCGCGAGCAGGTGGTAGTCGTGGAAGTTCTGCGCCACTCGCGCCGCCAGCTCGGCACCGAGTTCGCCGGCGAGCGCCGCCGGCACGTCGTCGGGCTCGTGTGCTCCGAGCATGTCGTGATGAACGCGGTTGATGATCACGCCGGCGAACGGCAGGCCGCTCTCGTCGAGCGTGCGCCGGAACCAGATCGCCTCGTCGATTGACTCCGGCTGGGCGGAGGTCACGAGCAAGAACGCGGTGCTGGGTGCGGTCAGCATCCGCTGCACCTGCGCGGCGCGCTCGCTGAAGTCGTTGGTCATGTTGCCCAGCAGCGCGAAGAACGTCGACAAGTCCGCCAGCAGGTCGACCCCCGTCACCCGCCCTAAGGCCGACAGCAGCGGCGTCGCGCCGCGGCCGAGCACGCGCATCCCGAGTCCCGTCGGTCGCATCAACGCCTTCAGCGCCCTGCCCTCCAAGAACGATGTCAGGCGGCCGGGCGCATCGAGGAAGTCCAGCGCGTTGCGCGACGGCGGCGTGTCGAGCACCAGCAGGTCGAACTCGCCGGCGCGGTCGAGGTCGTACAGCTTTGCGATCGCGCTGAACTCCTGCGAGCCCGAGACGGCGGTCGACAGTTCGCGGTACACGCGGTTGGCCTTGATCTCGGCGGCGCGCTGCAGATCCGGCGCCACCCGGTCGATCAGCTCGTCGAAGGTCCGCTTGGGGTCGAGCATCATCGCCCACAGCTCGCCGCGGATCTGCAAGCCGGCGCCGGCGAGCCGCTCGGGCTCGACGCGCCGCGGGTCGTTGCGCAGCTCCTGCAGTCCGAGCGCGTTGGCGAGCCGCTTGGCGGGATCGATCGTGACGACCGCGACCTTCGCGCCGCGGGCCGCCATTCCGAGCGCGATCGCGGCCGAGGTGGTGGTCTTGCCGACGCCGCCCGAGCCGCCGCACACGCACACGCGCTTGCCTTCGAGCCACTGGTCGATGCTCACGGCGCGTGAGTGTAAGGGCCCTAAGCCGATCACCCGCGCGGATCGGCCTGCTGCGCCAGTTCGCCGGCGTAGCCGCGCTTCTCGACCACGCAGTACGCGCGCTTGGCGATCACGACGGTCTCGACCTCGGGCGCCTCGTGTCCGGGCGCGACCACGAACCGGCGCGGGTGCAGGCGAATCTGCTCGTATTCGCGTGGCGTCAGCTCGAGCAGCCGATTGCAGTCAAGGCGCGCGCACTCGCACCGGAAGGCGGCCGGGGCGTCCTCCTCGCCCGGCCACTGGCCGCGCTCGATCGCCTCGTTGACGTCGCGCACGAGTGCCTCGTTGGTGGCGACCTGTCGCTGGCGGTCACGCTCCATTGCGGGATCGTCTCACGGGCCGGCGCCGTTGGCCGACGCCAGCCCGAGCTCGAGCGCGTCGGCGAGCAGCTCGAGCTGCGCCGGCCCGATCTGGTCGGCGAACACGAACGGCAGCTCGACGAGCGCCATCCCGAGCTCCGCTCCCAGCCGCGCCTGCTGCTCGCGCTGGGTGAGCACGCGGCTGTGCTCAGACAGGGCCGCGCGCAGCGCCGCGCGCGCCAGCGGCGTCGGCGCCGTCGCGGCGGCGGCCTGCAGCCGCTGGACCTGGGCGTCGTCGAAGCGCGCGGGGTAGAGCGCGTTGACGATCACCGCGTCGAGCGCGAGCCGGTCGCGGACCAGCTCGTCGCGCAATATCAGCGTCTCTGAGACCGGCATCTCCTCGGCCGTCGCGACCGCGATCACGCCCGTGAAGCGGCGGTCGGCGATCGTGTCGGCGATCGTCCGGCCCTGATGGGCGATCGGGCCCACGCGCGCGATCTCGGCGAACGTGCGCGGCGTGCGCAGGATGCCGACGCCGTGCCCGGTCGCCGGCGCATCGACGATCACGAGGTCGTAGGGGGCGGCGCCGAGCGTGCGGCGCTCGAGCTGAGCCAGCTCCCACACCTTGCCGATGCTGAGCAGCTCGCGCAGCCCCGGGGTCGCCATCGCGAACACCGCAAACAGACGGCTCGAAGCCAGCAGATGTCCGATTGGCCCGACCTTGACTCGGAGGTACTCTTCCATCGCGTGCTGGGGATCGATCGAGATCGTGAACAGGCCGGGCACGAGCTCGAGCTCGCGGAAGTGCGCCACTTCGTGGTCGAAGGCGCGCTGCACCCGCTCTTGGCTGGCGAGCTCAGCGACGACCGTGCGCAGCCCCCGCCGGACCGCGAGCAGCCCGAGCGCGGTCGCGACGGTCGACTTGCCGACGCCTCCCTTGCCGGTGACGAAGATCAGGCGATGGTTGAGAAGCTCGTCCACCCAGCCAGAATACGCACGGCGCGGCAGAGGATTTCCCACCCTACTTGCGAATACAGGCGCGAATGAGCTTACCTGAGGCACAGCAGCAAGAACCGGTGCTGACAGCGGGCGCCAAGGTGACCGCGTTCGCCAACCAGAAGGGCGGCGTCGCCAAGACGACGACGACGCTCAATCTTGCCGTCGCGTTCGCCGAGGAAGGCCACCGCGTGCTGTGCGTCGACATGGACCCGCAGGGCAACCTGACGATGTCACAGGGGATCGACCCCGATTCACTCGAGACCTCGATGTACGACGTGCTCGTGCACCACATCCCGATTCGCGAGGTGATTCGAGCGCGCGAGATCGACATCGCCTGCGCGTCGATCGACCTCGCCGGCGCGGAGATCGCGATGTCGACGATGATCGGCCGCGAGCGCAACCTCGAGAAGGCGCTGCACGAGGTCTCCGGCAGCTACGACTTCATCTTCATCGACACGCCGCCGAGCCTGGGGCTGCTGACGATCAACGCGCTCACGGCGGCGCACAAGGTGATTGTGCCGGTGCAGTGCGAGTACCTGTCGATGCGCGGCCTCGTGCAGCTGCAGAACACGCTTGCGATGGTGCGCGAGAACCTCAATCCAGGCGTCGACATCGAGGGCATCCTGCCGACGCTGGTCGACACCCGCACGCTCCACGCCAAGGAGGCAATCGAGTTGCTCGAAGAGAATTTCGGCGACCGCGTGTTCGCATCGCGAATCCGCAAAACGATCCGTTTTGCGGAAGCGCCCGTCAGAGGCATGTCGGTGCTCAAGTACGATCCGGACGGTCTGGCCGCACATGCCTACAGGCAGCTCGCGAAGGAGGTCCTCTCAAATGCCAACCGGTAAGCGTGCGAGCATGCGCGAAGGCCCGCTCGCGGCCCTGTTTCGCAAGACTGCCGAGGACTCCGGTCAGCATGCTCCGAGCGCCGAGCCCGACGACGGCGAGCAGCACGCGCGGGAGTTGCCGCCTGCCGACGAGCGGCGCGCGCTCGCGGGCCCCCCGCCCGCAGCCCGCGAGCTGCCGGCGCCCGCCGGCCGCGCGCCCGCGATCGCCGGCGAGCTGCCGGCGCCCGCCGGCCGCGCGCCCGCGATCGCCGGCGAGCTGCCGCTGCCCGCCGGCCACGCGCCCGCGATCGCCGGCGAGCTGCCGCCTGCGCAGCAGACGTCCGCCGTCGCCGGCGAGCTGGCGGCCCCCGCCGACGCGGCGCCCGCCGACAGGCTTCGCGTCCGCGACGACCGGCCGCGCGAGCCCGCCGAGCGCCCGCGCCAGCCCGCCGAGCGCCCACGCGAGCCCGCCGAGCGCCCACGCGAGCCCGCCGAGCGGCCACGCGAGCTTGCCGAGCGCCCACGCGAGCCCGCCGAGCGGCCACGCGAGCTTGCCGAGCGCCCGCGCCGGCCCGCCGCGCCGATGGCGGCGGAGGTCGACCGCGTGCCGGCACGTCGCGCCGCTCCGCGGCCGCAGGCGCCACCGCGCGAGCCCGAGCCGGCGGAGTACCGCCCGCTCTCGCCCCAGGAGCGCCTGCGCCACGCGTTTTCCCCCGACATCCCGAGCAACGTGCTACGCCCCGAGGTGCAACAGCCGGCGCCCGAGCCGGAGCCCGACGTGTTTGCGGTCCCCGAGCGCGCCAGCCGCTCGTTCGCCGTGCCCGCGGCGATCGGCACGCCCGTGCTGCGCGTCGTCGGCGTCGGCGGGGCGGGCGTCAACGCGGTCAACCGGATGGTCGAGGCGGAGGTCGAGGGGGTCGAGTTCCTCGCGATCAACACCGACCTGCAGTCGCTGCAGCAGTCCGCGGCACATGAGACCTTGCATATCGGCGACTCGATCACGCGCGGACTCGGGTCCGGCTCGGACCCCGAGCTCGGCCGCCAGGCCGCACGGTCGGAGTACGACCGGATCAAGTCGCTGCTGCGCGGCTCGGACATGGTGTTCATCGCCGCCGGCGCCGGTGGCGGCACCGGCACCGGCGCTGCGCCGGTCGTCGCGCAGATCGCTCGTGAGCTCGGCGCGCTGACGGTCGGGATCGTGACCCGCCCGTTCCAGTTCGAGGGCTCGCGGCGCAAGACCCAGGCCGAGGTCGGGATCGAGGCGCTCGCGGTCGAGGTCGACACGCTGATCGTCGTCCCCAACAACCGGCTGCTGTCGGTGCTGGACCGCAACACGTCGATGGTCGAGGCATTCCGGGTCGCCGACGACGTGCTGCGCCAAGGCGTGCAGGGCATCTGTGACCTGGTCACGCTCCCGGGCCTGATCAACCTCGACTTCGCCGACGTGCGCACGATCATGGCCGACGCTGGCAACGCGCTGCTCGGGATCGGCATGGGCGCCGGCGAACGGCGCGCGATCGACGCCGCCGAACGGGCCGTCGCGTCGCCGCTGCTGGAGACCAGCATGGAGGGTGCGCGCTCGATCCTGCTGTCGATCACGGGCGGCCGCGACCTGTCGCTATGGGAGGTCAACGAGTCCGCCAAGGCGGTCGCCGAGGCTGCCCACCCGGACGCCAACATCATCTTCGGGGCGATGGTCGACGAGCGGCTCGAGGACCAGGTGTGGGTGACGGTCGTCGCCACCGGCTACGGCGGCGGCCATCCGCGCCGCAACAGCCCGGAGCGCACCGGGGCGCGCGAGCGCAGCGGGCTCGAGTCGCGCCCGCCGCTGCGCGAGCCGCCCGGCGAGCCGCGCGTCAGCCGCGGGCGGCGTCGCGAGTCCTCCCCGGGCCTCGACGTGCCTGAGTTCATCCCACGCCGCTGACGGGGCGCGCCGACACGCAGGCCGGCGTCGTCGCCGCCGGCCACCCGCTTAGCGCCCGCACGGGCGCCGACGTGCTCGACGGCGGCGGCAACGCGGTCGACGCGGCGCTCGCCGCGATGCTGGCGTCGTTCGTCTGCGAGCCGCTGCTGACCGGCCTCGGCGCGGGCGGCTACATGCTCGTCGCAGAGCCGGGGCAGCATCCGGTGGCGCTCGACTTCTTCGTCGAGGCGCCGGGCCGCGGCGCCGACGCGGCGATGCGCGCGGAGCTGATTCCGATCAGCGTCTCGTTCGGCGACGCGATCCAGATCTTCAACATCGGCGCCGCGTCCGTCGGCGCTTACGGCGTGCCGGCGGGGGTCTGCGAGGCGGCCGCGCGGTTCGGGCGGATGCCGCTGGCGGAGCTCGTTGCGCCGGCGGCGTCGCTCGCGCGCAACGGCGTGCAGGTCAACGTCCAGCAGGCGTACGTGATCGAGATCCTTGGCGGGATCGTGACCTCGACGCCGGAGTGCGCGGCGCTGTTCGCGCCCGCCGGCCGGCTGCTGCGGGCCGGCGAGACGCTGCGCCAGCCCGAGCTCGCCGAGGCGCTCGAGCGGCTCGGGCGCGAGGGTGCCGCCCCGTTCTACAGCGGCGACATCGCAGCCGCGCTGGTCGAGTGGGTGTCGGCGCGCGGCGGGATGCTGACCGCCGCCGATCTCGCCGCCTACGAGGTCATCGACCGCGCGCCCGTGCGCGTCGGCTACCGCGACCGCGAGGTGCTCACCAACCCGCCGCCGTCCGCCGGCGGGATTCTGCTCGCCCACGCGCTCGCGCTGCTCGACGGCCTGCCGGCGCCGCCCGACCAGGAGCGGATCATCGAGGTGATGGAGCGCACCCAGGAGCGGCGCACGGCAGAGTTCCTCGAGGATCTCGAGGACCCGCAGTTCGCCGGGCGCTTCCTCGGCCCGCTGGGGTCGACGACGCACATCGCGGTGCTCGACCGCGACGGCTGGGCGTGCTCGGTGACGTGCTCCAACGGTTCCTGCTCGGGCGTGGTCGTGCCCGGCACGGGCCTGCATCTCAACAACATGCTCGGCGAGCAGGACCTCAACCCGCTCGGCTTTCACCGCCACCCGCCGGGGCGCAGGCTGCCGAGCATGATGGCGCCGACGGCGGTGCTGCGTGACGGCGAGCCGGAGCTGATGCTCGGCAGCGCGGGCTCCAACCGGATTCGCTCCGCGATCCTGCAAACGATCGTCCGCGTGGTCGACGACGGCCTGCGGGCGCCCGAGGCGGTGCGGGCCCCGCGCCTGCACTTCGAGGACGGGATCGTGTACGCGGAGCCCGGCGCACAGACCGACGCGCTCGAGGCGGCAGGCCGAGCGATCAGCCGCTTTCGCGAGCTCAACCTGTTCTTCGGGGGCGTGCAGGCGGTGCAGCGCGACAGCGGCGGGCGCTTCTGGGGCGGCGGCGATCCGCGTCGCGGCGGTGCCGCGATCGTCGTCGAGGGCGCTCGATGAGGGCGCGTCGCGCCGCGATCCTGCTCGGCGCCGCAGCCGCCGGCTGCGGGCTCAACGTGCAGGCGCCCGACCTGTTCGTGCTCACGCGCACCGGTCAGGGCCACACGCTGATCGAGCTGTTCAACTACGCGGGCACGGTTGCCTGCAACGGCGGTCCGGCCAAGGAGCTGTCCGATCCGCTGCTGTTGCAGGCCCGCGATCTGACGACCACGCTCGACGCCGACGCG
>JBEKRJ010000061.1:0-12520 GCA_049518835.1 Solirubrobacteraceae bacterium | reverse complement strand
GCTACGAGTACGTCAACGACGCCTACTGCGCGCTGATCGAGCGCGAGCGCGTGCAGGTGCTCGGGCATTGCGTCGGGGAGCTGTATTCCCGCTTCCCGGGCAGCGAGCGGTTCGAGCTGTACCGCCGGGTGGCCGAGACCGGCGAGCAGTGCCGGACCGACAGCGTCCACGGCGAGCCGGCGTGGGCGGGCTCGAACATGGCTCCCCGGGTGCTCGACACGATCGTCGCGCCGATGGGGCAGAACCTGGTGCTGTCGGTGCGCGACATCACCGAGCGCAGGCGCGACGAGCAGGAGCTGGCGCTGCGGGCCGAGCTGCTCGACCTCGCGCACGACGCGGTGATCGTGCGCGAGCCGACCGCCAGCCGGGTGACGTTCTGGAACCGCGAGGCGGAGGCGATCTACGGCTTCAGCCGCGCCGAGGCCCTCGATCGGGTCACCCACGACCTGCTCAAGACGGCCTGGCCGACATCCTTGCAAGCGGTCGACGACGCGCTCGCGCGCGACGGGCAGTGGGTCGGCGAGCTGCGCCACACGCGCAAGGACGGCCGCGTGATCGTCGTCTCCAGCCGCCAGGCGCTGGCGCGTGGCGACGACGGCCGGCCGCTGGCGATCATCGAGCTGAACTCCGACATCACCGAGCGCAGGCGAGCCGAGCAGGAGCTCGAGCACGTCCAAGAGCTGCTCGAGCGCACCGAGCAGATCAGCAAAACGGGCGGCTGGGAGTACGAACTCGCCACCGGCAAGCTGACGTGGACAGACGAGGTGTATCGCATCTACGGCGTCGAGCGGAGTTCCGATCCGACCGAGGTCACGCAGGCGATCGCGGCCTACGATCCCGAGAGCGCACCGATCATCAAGGCGGCTTTCGAGCGCCTGGCTGCCGACGGCGAGCCCTACGATCTTGAGCTCGGCCTGGTTCGCGGCGACGGGCAGCGGATCTGGGTAAGAACAAGCGGCCGGCCGGTGATCGAGCACGGCCGCGTCGTGCGCGTTGGCGGCAACATCGCCGACGTCACCGAGCACAACCGCAACGAGCGCGCGCTGCGCCGCGCCCGCGAGGAGCTCGAGCTCGCGCAGCGGATCGCCGCGCTCGGCTCGTTCTCGGCCGACCTCGACCGCGGCGACATGGTGTGGTCGCACGAGCTGTATCGGATCGTCGGCCGCGACCCGACTGCCGGCCCGCCCGGCGCCGCCGAGCTGCTGGCGTCCTACGTCCACCCCGACGATGCCGTCGCCGTGCGGGCCGCGATGGAGGGTCTGCTCGGCGACGACGCCCGCTCCGAGCTGGACTTCCGGATCGGCGCCGGCGACGGCGAGCAGCGGATCGTGCACGTGATCGTCCACCGCGACCCCGACCGCGCGCGCTTGTGCTCGGGCACCGTGCAGGACGTGACCCGCACGCGGGCGACCGAGCGCGCGCTACGCGAGCAGACCGAGCGCGCCGAGAGCGCCAGTCGCGCCAAGAGCGAGTTCCTCGCGCGGATGAGCCACGAGCTGCGCACGCCGTTGAACTCGATCATCGGCTTCAGCCAGCTGTTGGAGCTCGAGGGGCTCGAGGAACGCGAGAGCGAGCACGTCGGCTACGTGCTGAAGGCCGGCGGGCACCTGCTCGAGCTGATCAACGAGGTGCTCGAGCTGGCGAAGATCGAGGCCGGGCAGACGACGATCTCGCCCGAGCCGGTCGAGCTCGCGCAGACGGTCCGCGAGGCGGTTGCGCTGGTCGCGCCGCTCGCCGGCGAGCACGAGGTCGCGCTCGCCGTCGACACCGGCGGCCTCGCGCGCGACGGGCACGTGCGCGCCGATCGCCAGCGACTCGAGCAGGTGCTGCTCAACGTGCTCGCCAACGCGATCAAGTACAACCACCCCGGCGGCCGCGTCGACGTGAGCTTCGCGATCACCGACGCCGGCAGGGTGCGGACGACGATCGCCGACACCGGCATCGGGATCGCGTCCGAGCAGCGGGTCAAGCTGTTCGAGCCGTTCGAGCGCCTGGGCGCCGAGCTGACGGGGATCGAGGGCACCGGCCTGGGCTTGGCGCTGTCCAGACGGCTGGTGGAGGCGATGGGCGGGACGATCGAGGTCGACTCGACGCAGGGCGTCGGCACCGCGGTCACGATCGAGCTCGCCGGCGATCAGCGCCCGGTCCTCGAGCCCGGGCCCGAGCCGCCCGACGCGCCACCCGCCGCGTTCGGCGACGGCGACGGCAGGCCCCAGGTCGTGCTCTACATCGAGGAC
This sequence comes from Solirubrobacteraceae bacterium, assembly GCA_049518835.1. GTDB lineage: Bacteria > Actinomycetota > Thermoleophilia > Solirubrobacterales > Solirubrobacteraceae > Palsa-465. The sequence goes on along the minus strand of JBEKRJ010000061.1, from coordinate 10,283 downwards.
AACCTGTCGAACCTGACGCTGGTGCAGCGGATCCTCGAGCGACACGCGGATGTCGAGTTGATGCCCGCGATGCAGGCGACGATCGGGCTCGAGCTCGCGCGTCAGCACCTTCCCGACCTGATCGTGCTCGACCTGCACCTGCCCGACATGCCGGGCGCCGAAGTGCTCAAGCGGCTCAAGGCCGACGCGTCGACGCGCGAGATCCCCGTGATCGTGCTCACCGCCGACGCCAGCAAGGGTCAGCAGGAGCGCGTGCTCGCGCTCGGCGCCGAGGACTACCTGACCAAGCCGCTTGACGTCGCGAGGTTCCTGCACATCATCGCCGACAAGCTCGCGGTGCGCCGCTGACAGGCGGCCGACCGCGTAGTTGGCACTGTTGAGTCACTAGGGTTCGCCTCGATGACTGCGCGCCAGACGAGATTCGAGGAGGAAGGCGAGATGAGCGCGGAAGCACATGCGCAGGCGGGCGAGTTGCCCGAGCCCGTCGTTGCGATCGCTGTGCGGCGGCCTGCGGCGGGTGCCAGATGAGAGCGCCCGACCAGGCCAAGGTGTTCGCAATCGTCCTCGCCGGCGGCGAGGGCAAGCGGCTCTCGCCGCTGACGCTCGATCGCGCCAAGCCGGCGGTGCCGTTTGGCGGCAACTACCGGCTGATCGACTTCGCGCTGTCGAACCTGGTCAACGCCGGCTACACGCGGATCGTCGTCCTGACCCAGTACAAGAGCCACTCGCTGGACCGCCACATCTCGACGACCTGGCGGCTGTCGCCGCTGCTGGGCAACTACGTGACGCCGGTGCCCGCGCAGATGCGCCGCGGTCCGTATTGGTTTCAGGGCTCCGCGGACGCGATCCACCAGAACCTCAACCTGCTGCGCGACGAGCGCCCGGACATCGTGATCGTGTTCGGCGCCGACCACATCTTCCGGATGGACCCCGAGCAGATGGTCGACGAGCACATCGCGACCGGGGCGGCGGTGACGGTCGCGGCGATCCGGATGCCGATCGACCAGGCCGATCAGTTCGGCGTGATCGAGACGGCCGCCGACGGCCACACGATCGCCGCCTTTCGCGAGAAGCCCAAGGACGCCGTCGGGCTGCGGGACGCGCCCGACCAGGTGTACGCCTCGATGGGCAACTACGTGTTCTCCGCCGGCGCGCTGATCGACGCGGTCAACCGCGACGCCGAGAATCCGGAGTCCGCCCACGACATGGGGGGCAGCATCATCCCGCTGCTGGTGGCCGAGGGCGCCGCGCACGTGTACGACTTCTCGCGCAACGAGGTCCCCGGCGCGACCGACCGCGACCGCGGCTACTGGCGCGACGTGGGCACGCTCGACGCGTTCTACGACGCGCACATGGACCTCGTCTCGGTGCACCCGGTGTTCAACCTGTACAACATGCACTGGCCGATCCTGACGCTGCCCGAGCCGCTGCCACCGGCGAAGTTCATCTTCGAGGAGAAAGGCCGCACCGGTCACGCGCTGGACTCGATGGTCTGCTCGGGCGTGATCATCTCCGGGGCCACCGTCCGGCGGTCGGTCGTGTCGCCGAGCGTGCGACTGCACTCGCTGGCCGAGGTCGAGGGCTCGGTGCTGTTCTCCGGCGTCGAGGTCGGTCGCGACGCGGTCGTGCGCAACGCGATCCTCGACAAGGACGTGATCGTCGAGTCGGGCGCCGAGATCGGGATCGACCTCGACGCCGACCGCGAGCGCTTCACGGTCTCGGAGGGAGGCGTGGTCGTCGTGCCCAAGGGTGCCCGGGTGCCGGCGCTGGCCAAGCGATGACGATGCGGGTCTCGCTGCTGACGCGCGAATACCCGCCCGAGGTCTACGGCGGCGCCGGCGTGCACGTCGAGTACCTCAGCCGCGAGCTCGAGCGGCGCCTTGACCTGAGCGTCCACTGCTGGGGGGCGCAGCGCGCCGATCCATCGGTGCGCGCGTACCGCCCGTGGGACGCGCTGCTCGGTGGCCTGCCGCACCACGCGGCGCTGCAGGCGGTCTCGATCGACCTGCTGATGGCGGCCGGCGTCGAGGGCTCGCAGATCGTCCACAGCCACACTTGGTACGCCCAGTTCGCGGGCCATCTCGCGAAGCTGATCGAGGGCATTCCGCATGTCAGCACCGTGCACTCGCTCGAGCCGCTGCGCCCGTGGAAGGCCGAGCAGCTCGGCGGCGGCTACGCGCTGTCGAGCTTCTGCGAGCGCGTCGCGCTCGAGGCCGCCGACGCCGTGATCGCCGTCTCGGCCGGGTCCAGGCGCGACATCCTCGCCGCCTACCCGGCGATCGACCCCAGCCGCGTGCACGTCGTGCACAACGGCATCGACACAGCCCAGTACGCGCCCGACCCGGGCACCGACGTGCTGCGCCGCCTCGGCGTCGACCCCGGCCGGCCGTCGGTCGTGTTCGTCGGGCGGATCACGCGCCAGAAGGGCGTCCCGCTGCTGTTGCGCGCGGCGCGCGAGTTTCACCCGGCAGCGCAGCTGGTGCTGTGCGCCGGCGCGCCCGACACGCAGGAGATCGGCGCCGAGGTCGCCGCCGGCGTCGAGCGCCTGCAGGCGACCCGCGACGGCGTGCGGTGGATCGACCGGATGCTGCCCAAGGCCGACGTAATCCAGCTGCTCAGCCACGCGACCGTGTTCGCGTGCCCGTCGATCTACGAGCCGCTCGGGATCGTCAACCTCGAGGCGATGGCGTGCGAGGCGGCGGTCGTGGCAAGCGCGACCGGGGGGATCGTCGAGGTCGTCGACGAGGGCGAGACCGGGCTGCTGGTGGCGCTCGAGCAGGCGCCCGGGTCAATCGACCCGGTCGATCCCGACGCGTTCGCGTCGGCGTTCGCGGCGCGCGTCAACCGGCTGGTCGCGGATCCCGCGCTCGCGGCGCAGATGGGCCGGGCGGGGCGCCGGCGGGCGATCGAGCACTTCGGCTGGCCCGCGATCGCGGAGGCGACGATCGCGATCTACCGCGACGTGATCGCGGCTGCTTGACGCAGGCCCGCCGTGTGTGATGGGCTCTGCCCCGCGGGCGCGCGCCGGTGGCGCCGTGTATCGCCGGTGCGGGCCGGGTGTCCGGCGATACATTGCGCCCCCCGCGTTCGGGCCTCGGGGCAGAGCCCCAAATTTCGTATCGTGAGCGCATGGATCAGCCAGCCCGCATAACGATCTCGAGGTGCATCGGCTGTGGCGGGATGCGCGTCTACGAGACCTGCGAGACGACCTGCTCGGAGCGCAAGCTCGAGATCGTCAGCGCCGGCGAGCACGACGAGCTGACCGCGCTCGGCGTCACTCGCCGGGCTCGGATCGAAGCTCTGTCGGAGGTCGTCGAAGAGCTCCAGCGCGGCGCTCCCGATCACGGTGAGTGGCAGCGCGCGTATGGGTCGCTGCAGCAGTCCGCGCGCTCGGTGCTCCGGCGCTGCGCGGCCGAGGCTCGCGCGGCGCAGCGGCTGCCGGAGGACGCTGAGAGCGTGATCGTGTGGCGCTGCCCGCAGTGCGGCGGCCTCGATGCTCCCCAGGAGTGCATCGGCGTGTGCATCTGGCGCCCGTCGGAATGGGTCAATGTCAACCTGTACGAGGCCGAGCTTTCGCGCGCGCAGCTCGACTTCGAGCTCGAGCGCTCGCTGCTCGGGCTCGTGGCGCGGCTCGCGTTCGTGGCGCCCCGCGAGGGGGAGTGGGAGCGCTGCTGGCGAGCGTTTGAGTCCGAGGCACGGCTGGCCGGCGCGGTGGCTGCGGCAGGGTGAGCTCAGCCCGGCCGCTGGGAGCCGACGAACTCCTACGTGCTCGAGCACGGCCGTTCGGAGACGATCATCGGGCGCTGGCTGGCCGGGCGCGCCAACCGCGACCGGGTCGTGCTCGCGACCAAGGTCGGCGGCGGCCGGGGGCCGTTTCGAAACCTGCGCGCGGACACGATCGAGCACGAGGCGCACGCGTCGCTGCAACGCTTGCAGACAGACCGCATCGATCTCTACTACGCGCACTTCGACGACGAGCAGACGCCGCTCGAGCAGTCGCTGGCGGCGTTCGACGCGCTCGTGCGGGCGGGAACGGTCCGCCATCTCGGCGCCTCCAACTACTCGCCGGCGCGGCTCACCGCGGCGCTCGAGCTGCAGCGTGAGCGCGGCTGGGCGCCGTTCACGGTGCTGCAACCGCACTACAACCTCGTCGAGCGCGAGTTCGAGCGCTCGCTGCGGGCGGTCGCCGACGCGTGGCAGCTCGCGGTCGTGCCCTACTACGGCTTGGCGAAGGGCTTCTTGACCGGCAAGTACCGGCCCGGTGGCGGGGCCGTCGACTCCCCTCGCGCCGACCGCGCCCGCGTCTACCTCGACGATCGCGGCGCGGCCGTGCTCGAGGCGCTCGACGAGGTCGCCCGCGCCCACGCGACGACGCTGGCCGCGGTCGCGCTCGCGTGGCTACGCGCGCAGCCGCCGGTGCTCGCCCCGATCGCCAGCGCGCGCAGCACCGAGCAGCTCGCCGAGATCCTGCCCGCCGCGACGCTGACGCTGACCGCGGCGCAGCTCGACCGGCTGACGGCGGCGGGGTCAGGGAGCCGCTAGCTGGTGTGCTGCCGTCAGCTTTCGTGGGCGGCTCACGTTCGTGGGTGGTTAGTTAAGTTAGCGTTCGTGGCCGGCGAGGTCGTAGTCCGCGAGCCCCGCCGGGTCGGTGATCCCGAGCTTGTGTCGCGCGCGCTGCGCAAACCCGCCCGGGTGCACGCGGACCACGCGTGCGGCGTCGGGGTAGACGAGGATCTCGAGCCTCGTGCCCGATTCGGCGTGCCCGAGCAACTGGCCGTCTCGCTCGATCGAAACCGGCGCGCTGGTGGGCAGCACCTCGATCCCGAGGCGCTCGCCCTCCGCCAGCACGACGGCGCGGTTGAACAACCCGTGCGGTGCGTCGGGCATCACGATCATCCCGTGCGCGCGCGGCGACACGAGCGGCCCGCCGGCGGCAAACGCGTACGCGGTCGATCCCTGCGGGGTCGCGGTGATCACGCCGTCGCTGGCGTAGCGGACGAGCAGCTCGCCGTCGATGCGCAGCGCGAGCGCTGCCTGGCCGCGCCCCGGAACGCGCGTCAGGACGACGTCGTTGTAGGCGACCTGGGCCTCGAGGCCGTCGCGTGCAGCCAGCATCAGCCCGCTGCGCGACTCGATCGCGTAGTCGCCGGCCGCCAGCGCCGACAGCGCGCCGGCGAGGTGGGCGGCGTCGATCTCGGTCAGGTAGCCGAGCGTTCCGAGGTTGACCCCGAGCACCGGCACGCCGTGCGGCGCCGCGACATGCATCGCGCCGAGCATCGTGCCGTCACCACCGAGGGCCAGCATCACGTCGCAGCCGTGAGCGAGCGAGGCCTCGGGCCGGTGCACGACCTCGACCGGCAGGCGCCGCTCGCCGTCGACGCCCACCAGCGCGACGCCGGAGTGCGTCGCCCACACGCGGATCTCCTCCAGCGCAAAGGTCAGGTCGCGCTCGGGGCGCAGCACGAGCGCGACGCGGCGGACGCCAGACCCCGCCTCGGAGGGCTGCTGGAGCATTGCCCGCCAGTCAAGCACGGCGACCGAGATCCGAGCCGTCGTGGCCGCGTCGGTGCGAACATGTCGCTGTGGACGTTGAAGCTGGAGACCACCGTTGACCGACTCGGCTGAGCAGCCGTCCGGGAGGGCCGCGTCCGCCGAGGCGGTGCGCGCGGACGAGGGGGCCCGGCTGCAGCGCGAGCTCGAGCGGGCGCGGTCGGACCTGGAGGCCACGCAGCGGCTCGCGAAGATCGGGTCGTGGTCGTGGGATCCCGCAAGCGGCGAGGCGACCTGGTCGGGGCAGCTGTATGAGCTGTTCGGCCGCGACCCGGCGCGCGGCCCGGCGACGGGAGCGCAGTTACTCGACTACGTCCACGCCGAGGATCTCGACGGCGTCGTCGCGGCGCGCGCGCAGGCGTGCGCCGGCGAGCCCGAGCTGGAGCTTGAGCTCCGAATCGTCGCCGATGACGGCGTCGAGCGCCCGTTGCGCGTCATCGGCCGCGCCAATCCCGCGCGCGCCGGCTCCTACGCGGGGACCGTCGAGGACGTCGGCGAGCGCCGGCGCGCCCACCTCGAGCGGATCGAGTTGCTGGACGCGAGCGCTCGCGCGGACAGCGCCAACCGCGCCAAGAGCGAGCTGCTCGCCCAGATGAGCCACGAGCTGCGCACGCCGCTGAACACGATCATCGGCTTCGGCCAGCTGCTCGAGCTCGATCCGCTCGGTCCGCGCGAGCGAGACCATGTCCGCCTCCTGCTGCAGGCAGCCCGTCAAATGCTCGAGCAGGTCGACGAGGTCCTCGACGTCGCGAACATCGAAGCCGGGCGGATCAAGGTTGCCACCGAGCCAGTGGCGGTCGCCGACGCGATCCGCTACGTGCTCACGCTGCTCGCGCCGCGGGCGCGCGAGCTGGAGATCCGCCTCAGCTTCGACCCCAGCGGCCCGCACGAGGATGCGCACGTGCAGGGCGACCGCAATCGCCTCAACCAGGTGCTGCTGAACCTGTTGTCCAACGCGATCAAGTACAACCGTCGCGGCGGGCGCGTGGACGTCTCCTACGCGCTGACCGACCCCGGCCGGGTTCGGATCGCGATCGCCGACACCGGGATCGGGATCCAGGCCGACCTGCTGGCGACGGCATTCGAGCCGTTTGCGCGACTCGGCGCCGAGCTCACCGAGGTCGAGGGCACGGGCCTCGGGCTGACGCTGTCCAAGGGGCTGGTCGAGGCGATGGGGGGAACGATCGAGATCAGCTCCCGGCGCGGCGTCGGGACGACGATCACGGTCGAGCTGGCAGCCGTCGCGCCGCGCCGCGAGCAGCAACCGCTACCGACCGGCGACAGCCTGCCGGAGCTCGGCGACCCGGCAGGTCAGCGGTGGCGGATCCTGTACATCGAGGACAACGTCGCAAACCTGACGCTCGTGCAACGAATCCTCGAGCGCTACCCCGCCGTCGAGCTGATTCCGGCGATGCAGGCGACGATCGGGCTCGAGCTGGCCCGCGAGCATCTCCCGGACCTGATCGTGCTGGACCTGCACCTTCCAGACATGCCCGGTCCCGAAGCACTGAAGCGCCTCCGAGAGGAGCACCCCGACGTGCCGGTCGTAGTGCTGACCGCCGACGCGACCGACGAGATGGAGTCATGCGCGCGCCAGCTAGGGGCCGCCGACTATCTGACCAAGCCGCTCGACGTTCCCCGCTTCGTCAACGCCCTCGCCGCCAACCTCAACGCCGGCGACCGACCTTTGTAAGCCGGCGTGAGGCCGTGTGGGCCACCTGGCAGCGGCAACTCGAGCGCGATCATCGCCTGTACGAGCAGTGGGAGAAGATGCACGGCGCCACGAAGTGGATCTACCATCCGTCCGACGGACGCCGGCGGCCGCGGCGGGGCTCTGGCGCGCGGCAAGCTTCGGCGGCGCGGCTTCGAGGCTGGCTGCAAAACACGCCATATGGTTCAGTCGGCTCATCCGTCAGCGTGACTTTCACACGGTCGCTCCTCGCGGGCCGCGTCCGGGGCGGCACCGTTGGTGCGATCGGAGTCGGGCCCGGCGGGTCGGCGGGGCAGCCGATGTCCCCGAAGGGCCGAAGGGTCGCCTGAGCAGAGACTTTTTGGGGTTCCGCGCGTGCAGACGCCCGGATCGGAGTAAAGTCGGAGGGGAGCTGGCCCTGCGGCCAGGATTCTCGTCCCGCCTGGATGGCACCACGGCGTGCTTTACGTCATCAGGCGGGAGGCGTGGGTTACTGGTTTTGGCTGCGGGCCGGTGCCGTGCTTTACGGGCGTTACTCCACCGGGCCGGTGGCCTCGTCCCAACCCGGTTGAACGCGCTGTGGTTCTCGCCCTCTTCCTTGCGCGCGATCCCAACAGAGGGGGATGGGAAGGCGTGAAGACCGTGACGCGCACGGAGCAAAATTCGGACGCGCGCAGACGCGGCGAGTTGGCATGTGATCGCGGGTCGTGGCGGCTCTCGGGGATTGATGCCCGGCGACACATGCACCGCAAGCCAGTTCGCGGCACCCGGACCGATGCAAACTCGTTCGGTCCGAGCGATCCCCGTCACGCATTCATGGCGCGAAGCACGTCTGGCCGGGGGCTGTCGATGCTGCATCTCACATGTCTGGTGTGCGGTTCGCCGTTGGCGCTCGCGCTTCCGGCGACGCTTTCAACGGCAATCGGTTGTCCCCAATCGCGGTCACGTTCCAAGCCGCACGCGGGCGGCGGATCGGCGTGATCGCCACATACCCCGACGCCACGGCCGAGCTCGACCTCGAGGACACCGACGCCGAAGAGTTGCACGGCCTGATCGAGCGCTGCGAAATCGAGCCAGTCGACGAGATCGACCCGGCCGCTGCCGCGAGCCTGATCGTCGACCGTACGTCCGAGCAGCGTACCCGGCGCACGACTGCGCTGGATCTGGAGGCAGACGCGACGACCGACGGTCTGGCGCTGTTTCTAAAGGCAATCAGTAAGGTGCGGCTGCTGACTGCTGGGGAGGAGGTAGGGCTCGCCAAGCGGATCTGGCGAGGTGACCTGGACGCCAAGCAGAGGATGGTCGAGTCCAACCTACGGCTGGTGGTCTCGATCGCGAAGAAGTACCGCAACCGGGGGCTGCCGTTTCTCGACCTGATCCAGGAGGGCACGATCGGTCTCGTCCGCGCGGCGGAGAAGTTCGACCACCGCCGCGGCTTTAAGTTCTCCACCTACGCGACATGGTGGATCCGCCAGGCAATCGTCCGTGCGCTGGCTGACAAGACGCGCACGATCCGGATCCCCGTCCACATCGTCCAGAAGCTCAACAAGATCCGCCGCGCGGAACGCAGCCTAGTCACCGCGCTTGGTCGCGAGCCGACGGCCGAGGAGCTCGCCGACGTGACCGCGATCGAGCCAGAAGAGATCGAGTCGATCAGGCGTGCTGCGCAGGCGCCGATCTCGCTCCAGAAGCCCGTCGGTGACGAGGACGGCGATTTCGAGTTTGGCCAGTTGATCGCCGACGAACAAGCCGAGTCGCCCTACGAGCGCGCCGTGGAGCTCCTCGCCAAAGAGGCTCTGAGCGAGGCGCTTGCGAACCTCAGCAACCGCGAGCGGCGCGTGCTCGAGCTGCGCTACGGCCTCGGCGGCGAGCAACCGCAGACCCTTGGCGACGTTGCGCGCGTGTTCAACGTCACGCGCGAGCGCATCCGCCAGATCGAGAGCCAGTCGCTCAACAAGCTCGCGAAGCTCCGCGAGTCCCAGCAATTGCGCGACGACGCCGAGATCGCTCCGACCATCACGCCAGCAGGCGCTGACGCTCGCCGGCAAGGCGCTCGGCTTGTGCGAGCGCGCGATCGTTAGCGTCGACCCGCGCCTTGATCTCTTCTCGATCGGCGGCGGCGTAGTTGAGTGCGATCGCCACCTGCCGCTCATGGATGCCGAACTGCTCGGCGATCGCGGCCACGCGCTCGGACTCCGAGCCGGTGCTCTCCCGTGGGGCGGCGATGATCTCCCACACGTCTGGTCCGCCGGCGAGCGCGGCACGACGCCCCGCAGGGCCGGGCTTGAAGACGATTCCGGGATGCGCCGCGCAATCGAGACCTTCGCGCACGAATCGCTCGATCAGCTCGGTGACGGTCGTGCTCTCGGAAGCCGCGTGAGCGGCGAGCCGGCTGCGCAACTCGTCATCGAGGCGAATGCTGGTCGTCGAGCTTCCCATGACGCTTGCTCGGCCGCAATCTGTTGCAATCGATCGTAGTACGCTTGACGCGCGCGAGCAGGGCGGAGGCGTCGAGGACGCTCGCGGCGCTCACGCGGCGGGGTCAGCGCTGTCGGCGCGCGCCTCTGCGCGGCGATCGGCGATCAGCTCCTCGGAGAGGACACGCTTGCCCGCCGTGCCGGCCAGGATCCCGCGAGCCCGCCGCGCCGCTTGCGCACGACGAAGGCGGGCTTCCTGCTGTGTTTCGGACTGATGGTCTGGTACGGGCATGGCCACGATGCCTCCAATGTACCGCGCGCACGCATGCCGCTCGTCGGCCGCGTCGCCTGCGGGGGGTCGTTGCTACGGCGCGCCTGGGTTGCGAGTGATCCAGCGCCAGGGATGGCGCGCCTGAAATCCGGACGATCATTGCGGGACTCGCCCGTAGGGCGCCGGTATCGCGCCCGGCTTGCGATGCGGCCAGTTGGGCCCGGGTCTCCCAAGGTTCGGCTCCCACTCTTCCCCCTTCAGCGAGCTGGATGCGCTGCGCATTGCCCGCTGGCGCGCGGGGCTTCCGGACACGATGCGCTACGGCGCTCACCGGGCACTGCGCCAGGCTCTGGGC
>JBEKRJ010000060.1:4893-17517 GCA_049518835.1 Solirubrobacteraceae bacterium | reverse complement strand
GCCGAGGCGGTCGCCGCGATCGGCGCTCGTCCGGTCTTCTGCGACGTCGATCCGGGGACGCGCAACGTGACGGTCCAGACCGTCCGCGCGGCGCTCACGCCGGCTACGACCGCGGTCGTCGCGGTCGACCTGTTCGGCGTGCCGGCGCCGACCCCGGAGCTGGCGCAGCTGGGCGTGCCGGTGCTCGAGGACGCGGCGCAGGCGGCGGGCGCGACCCTGCACGGCCGGCGCGCGGGAGCGCTCGGCCGCGTGGCGACGTTCTCGTTCTATCCCTCCAAGAACCTCGCGTGCTTCGGCGACGGCGGCGCGATCGCGACCGACGACGGCGAGCTCGCCGAGCTGGCGCGCGCGCTGCGCTATCACGGCTCGCACGACAAGCAGACGTTCACCTACGTCGGCTACAACTCCCGCCTCGACGAGCTGCAGGCCGCGGTCTTGCGCGTGCTACTGGGGCAGCTCGACGGCTGGACGCAGGGCAGGCGCGCGGCCGGCGCCGCGTACGCGGCGGAGGGCCGGGGGCGGTTCGTGACGCTGCCGGACGTCCCCGTCGGGGCCGATCCGGCGTGGCACCTGTACGTGGTCGCGCACCCGCACGCCGACGCGCTCGCGCGCGAGCTCAATCGCCGCGGGATCCAGGCGCGCGGCTACTACCGCACGCCGCTTCACCGCCAGCCGGCGATGTCGGCGTTCGCCGGCGCCGGCGCCGGGCTGCCGGTCACCGACGAGCTTGCGCGCACGAACATCGCGCTGCCGATGAGCCCGGTGCTGGGCGTCGAGCAGGTGCGGGAGGTGGTTGGCGCGATTGCGGCTGCCGCGCCGGCGTGAGGGTCTGGATCGACCTCACCAACTCCCCGCACGTGCTCGTGATGGCGCCGGTGATCGACGACCTACGCGCGCGCGGGCACGTGGTCGAGGTTACCGCGAGGGACTTCGCCCAGACGCTGGGGCTGTGCAGGCGCCTGCGGATCGCCCACACTCCGATCGGTCGCCACCGCGGCAGCGGCCTGGCGGCGAAGGCGCGCGGGCTGGTGGACCGGTCGCTGGCGCTGTTGCGCTGGGCGCGCCCGCGCGGCTTCGATCTCGCCCTCGGCCACGGCTCCAACGACGTCAGCGTCGCGGCCGCCCTGCTGCGGATCCCGTGCGCGACGATGTTCGACTACGAGTGGGCGACGGTCCAGCACTCCGTCAACTGCCGGCTCGCGCAGGCGGTCGTGGTGCCGGATGCGATCCCGCGCCAGCGCCTGTACCGCTACGGCGCCCGCGGCAAGATCCGCGCCTACCCGGGCCTCAAGGAGGAGTACTACCTCGCCCGCTTCGAGCCAGACCCGGCCGTGCTTGCAGAGTTGTCGCTCGATCCCCGGCAGCCGATCGTCGTCGTGCGCACAGCGCCCGAGGTGTCGCTCTATCACCGCTTCGAGAACGACCTGTTCGCGGCCGTGCTCGAGCACGTGCGCAGCGCGCAGGCGGTCGTCCTGCCGCGGACCGAGCGCCAGCGCGCCGAGCTGCAGCGTGCCGGCGGCTTCATCGTCCCCGAGCGCGCCCTCGACGCGCAGTCGCTGATCGCGTACGCCGACCTGGTCGTGTCGGCCGGCGGGACGATGAATCGCGAGGCGGTGGCCCTCGGCACGCCCGTGTTCACGGTCTTCGAAGGGCGGCTGGGAGCCGTCGATCAACGGCTGATCGCCGAGGGACGGCTGCAGCGGTTGCACAGCGCCGAGCAGGTGACACTCGCCAAGCGCGACTGCGGCGCCGCCGGCGCCGAGCGGATCCGCCGCGACCCCGGGCTGCTGGTCGACCTGCTGCTCTCGCCGGTGGCGCAACCATCAGCCAGACGCCGTGTTAAGGTGCGACCGAGAGGCTGATTGGCAGTTAGCGACCTGTGAGGCTTGGCTGAGAGCATGCTTGGACGGCTACGACTGATGAAGCTCGCCACGGCTGGCGCCGCGACGATTGCCTGTGCCGCGGCGCCTGCAAGCGCACCGGCTGCGCCGATCGGGGCTTACACGACCCACGGTGCGTACACGTTCGCGTCGGCGCCCAACTTGCATCCACCGAAGCTGAGCACCGATGTCGCCACGCAGACGCGCAAGCTCGCGCCGGGTGACTTCCTGGTCGCCAACTTCCCGAACCTGACGCTGACCGAGCCCGCTCATGGCGCCGGCATGAAGCTGGTCGGTCAGAGCGGACCGCTGATTCTCGACGCGCACCTGCAGCCGGTGTGGCTTGACCCTGTCCCCACCGACGTGGTCGCGATGGACCTCAAGCAGCAGCAGTATCAAGGCAAGCCGGTGCTCACCTGGTGGCAAGGCGGGCTGACTAGCACGGGTGCCCCGACGAGCGGTCAGGTCGAGGTCGTCGACCAGCACTACCGCACGATCGCGACGATCACCGGACAGGACGGCTGGACGATCAGCGAGCACGAGGCGGTGATCAGCGGCGCGGACGTGTGGGTGACCGCGTACAAGTTCGTGCCGATCAACTTGAGTGCCTACGGCGGCCTCGCCGACGGCATCCTGTATGACGCGGCGGTGCAGGAATACGACCTGAGGACAGGCAAGCTGGTGTCCACCTGGGACGCGAATGCACACATCCCGCTGTCACAGTCAAAGCAGCCGCCGTCTGCCAAGCCGGGCCCGACCGGCGCCGCGATCCCGTGGGACGCCTATCACGTCAACTCGATTCAGGTGACCGGCAGTGGCACGTTCCTCGTGTCGATGCGCAACGAGTGGGCGGCGTACCTGGTTGACATCAAGACCGGGAAGATCGAGTGGACGCTGAGCGCCAACGCGAAGATCAGCACCTTCAAGCTGCCGGCCGCGGGCGCGTTTGAGTGGCAGCACGACGTCGAGCTGCACCCGGGCAACGTCGTCAGCATCTTCGACGACGCGTGCTGCGAGCTCGAGCCGTCGCTGCAGTTCGGCACTCCGAGCGGCCCGGCGCGCGGCCTCGTGCTGAAGCTCGACATTGCCACTCACACCGCCTCGTTCGTTGCTCAGTACGTGCTGAACCCAAACCTCCACACCGCGTTCCTGGGCAACACGCAGCTGCTCGGCGACGGTAACGTCGCGATCGGCTGGGGGTCGCAGCCATTCTTCTCCGAGTTCAGCAAGTCGGGCAAGCTGCTGCTCGACGCGCGCTGGCCGCTGCCTGACCTCAGCTACAGGGCCTACGTGGACCAGTGGGTCGGCAAGCCGGTGACCGCGCCCAGCGGCGCTGCGCACGTTGCGCACGACAAGGCGATCGTCTACGCGAGCTGGAACGGGGCCACCCAGGTCTCGGCCTGGCGCGTGCTGGCCGGCGCCAATCCGAGCAAGCTGAAGCTGGTTGCGACTAAGGCGCGGTCGGGCTTTGAGACGGCGATCGCACTGCAGGGCACGTTCAAGTCGTTCAAGGTCCAGGCCGTGAACGCCAAGCGCAAGGTGATCGGTACCTCCAAGGGCTTTTAGAGGCGCGCTGAAGCAGGCAGCGTCGCCGCCACCGCCGGACGACACGTTTCTTCCTTACACGCCCTGCCTTTGCAGGCGATAAAAGCTTGCGCCGGGCGGCTCACCGTACGCATGTGATCAACGTCACACGCGGAGGAAGCGGGGAGCTGTGGTCGAACTCACTAAAATGGCCCGCTGCATGCGCCGGCGGATCAGATCCGCGGCCTTTCCCGTTCACCGCCACTCTCTGCCCCAGCTGCTGGTGGACGGCGTCTTGGTCGCGCTCGCTTACTTCCTCGCCTTCCGATTGAGGTTTGAGGATGCCGTCCCGGCACGGTACGAGGACCTGTTCGAAGCCACCGTCGGCTGGGTCGTGCTGATGTCGATGATCGTGTTCTCGGCGTTCGGCTTCTACCAGCGGCTGTGGACGTTCGTCGGCCAGCGCGACTACGAGGCGGTCGTCAAGGGCGTCGTCGTCTTGACGCTGCTGATCGTCGGCGGGATCGCGCTCCTGCATCCGGTCGAGACGGTCCGCTTTCAGAGCACCAGTGCGGTCGAGCTGCCCTCGAGCGTGATCGCGATGTTCGTCCTGCTCGGGCTGGCGCTGCTGATCGGCGCTCGGTTTCTGGTCCATCTGATCGTCGAGGGGCGCGTGCGCAGCTTTCGCGTCGCCTACGGCGCCCGCGACGTGCTGATCGTCGGCGGCGGCGACGGCGGACGGCTGGTCGCACGCGAGCTGGTGCGCAACCCCCAGTTGCGGATGCGCCCCGTCGGATTCGTCGACGACGACCCCCGCAAGCGGGGGATGAAGGACGAGTACGGCCTCAAGGTGCTGGGAACCACGGGCGAGGAGGACCTCGAGCGGATCCTCGACGAGGTCGAGCCCGACGAGGTCTTGATCGCGATCCCGTCGGCACCCGGGCAGCTGCGCGCGAAAGTCGTGATGGCGTGCCGCAAGCGCGGGATCCCGGTCCGCACGACGCCGACGATCTTCGAGCTGCTGCGCGACGGATCGGGCCAGCTGCGGGTCACGCGGCAGCTGCGCGAGGTCCGCGTCGAGGACATGCTCGGCCGTGAGCCCGTCCGCGAGGAGCTCGAGCGCGTCGGCGCCTATTTGACCGGCCAGGTGGTGCTCGTCACCGGCGCGGGAGGATCGATCGGCGCCGAGTTGTGCCGCCAGATCGCGCGCGTCGGTCCGCAGCGACTGGTGCTGCTCGACCACGCCGAGGACAACCTGTTCGAGATCCTGCGCGAGCTCGAGGAGGATCGCCATGTCCGCACCGCGGTCCCGGTGCTGGCCGACTGCCGCGAGGAGGAGCGGATGCGAGAGGTGTTCTCCGAGCATCGCCCGTCGACGATCTTCCACGCCGCCGCCTACAAGCACGTCACGATGATGGAGCTCAATCCGGTCGAGGCGATCCGCAACAACGCGCTCGCCACGCGGCTCGTGGCCCGCATCGCCGGCGATCTCGGCGTCGGTACCTTCGTGCTCGTCTCGACCGACAAGGCCGTCAAGCCGGCGACCGTGATGGGCGCCTCCAAGGCGCTGGCGGAATGGGCCGTGGAGGCGTCAGCGGCGATCCACCCGCAGACGGGCTACGCGACCGTGCGGTTCGGCAACGTGCTCGGGTCCTCGGGCTCGGTGGTGCCGATCTTCCGCCGCCAGATCGCCGCCGGCGGGCCCGTGACCGTCACCGACACCCGCATGAGCCGCTACTTCATGACGATCCCGGAGGCAGTGCAATTGATCATCAGGGCCGGATCGCTGGTCGAGCCCGACGAGCTCGTCGGCGCGCAAGCGGCGCAGGCCGCCGAGCCGCCTGTCCGGGCGAGCGCCGGCGTGCGCAGCGGGGAGGTGTTCGTGCTCGAGATGGGCTCCCCGATCAGGATCATCGAGCTCGCGGAGACGATGATCCGCCTGTCGGGCCTCGAGCCCGAGCGAGACATCGCGATCGAGATCGTCGGCGCGCGGCCGGGCGAGAAGTTCCACGAGGACCTCTTCAACCCGTACGAGCGCCCGCAACCGACGCCCGCTCAGAAGATCCTCCGGGCCGAGCGCGACCATCTCGATCCGGCCTGGGTCGAGCAGTCCTTCGCGGACATCAACCTGCTCGTGCTCGAGGGCGACGCGGCGGCACTGGCCGACAAGGTCTCCAGGCTCTCAGGCGCCCGCGTCGCCGGAGCGGCGATCGACGCCCGGGTCGGGACGTAGACTGGAGCTGCCGATGCGATCCTTCTACGCGTTTTCGGTCCACCACTTCATCGGCTCGGTTGGTGCCGATGCCGGCTTTGCCGCGATCATCGGGCTGGCGATCCTCGTGCTCTTGTATTTCGCCCAGGCCCGCGAGACCGCGACGCTGCGCGAGCAGGCCTACCAGTCCGCGCAGCGCGTCCAGCAGCTCGAGGCGCGTCTCGCCCAGCTGTCGCGGCTGCAGGCGCCGCAACCCGCGAGCGCCGTGACCGAGCGCCGGTCTGTCGGCCCAGGGTTCCCGGCGCGGCCGGTGTTCTCGCGGCCTGCGGCGGCCCGGGTCGGTGCCGCCGCGGACGCCACAGCCCCGCCGCTTGCGGCGCCGCTGGGGGCACCGGCCGGCGTTGGCGCTCCCGCGCTGACCGCTGCAACCCGCTTGATTCCCGTCGGCGTGCCGCCCGCGCCCGCGCCCGCGATGCCGGCGGCCGGCGATCAGCCGGGCGTCGAGCTACCGGCGTTCGCCGGGGTCGCCGACGCCGCGCCGGCAGCTGCCCGCACCGCCGCCGCCGCGATCGCGCCCGGCGGCGCCGCGGTCGCGCGTCCCGCCGCCGCGACAGCCGCCGGCGTAGCCGCCACCCGGCGCGGGCTCCCAGGCTCCGAGCTCGGCCCGGCGCCATCGGTGGGCGGCAACGGTGCCGGCGGCGACGAGTTCGAAAACGGCGGCGGGCATGGGCGTCCGTCGCCGATCGGCGTCCAGCCACCGTCGCGCGTCGGGGGACGGGCGGACGCCGGCGCTCCGGCGGCGAACCGTGGGGCCACGCCGCCGCGGCTGCTGAGCACGCAGGCTGAGCCCCGGCGCGGCGCGGCGCGGGTGTTCGCCGTGCTGCTGGCGGTGCTTGCGGTCGGCGGCGCCGTTGCGGTGGTGCTCGCGTTGACCTCGGGCGGCGCCACCAAGCAGCAGGCCGCCTCGCGCAGCTCGACCGGCAAGAACGTCGCCGCGTCGCGCCGGCAGGCCCGCGCGGTCGCCTTCCAGCCCTCGTCGGTCGCCGTCGAAGTGCTCAACGGCACCGCGACCGCCGGGCTCGCGGGCACGCTCTCGGACGACCTCGGTCGTGACGGCTATCGGACCGGGACGCCCGGGAACGCCGCCGACCAGACCCACGCGACGACGATCGTTGCCTACATGCCCGATCAGAAGCCGGCGGCGCTGCACGTCGCGGCATCGCTTGGGCTCGGCAGCACCTCGGTGCAGCCGATCGATCAGACCACCCAGCAGGTCGCGTGCCCGCAGGGCACGCGGTGCGTCGATGAGGTAGTCGTGACGGTCGGCTCTGACCTCAGCTCCCGCACCTGAGGCCGTGCTGCTCGAACTTCCGCAGCGGAGCGACAAGCCCCGGCAGCAGGGCATCACGCACGTGCTCGATCGCGGCCTGTCGGTCGCCGCAGTCGACGGGCTGATCGAAGTCGCGGGGGCGTTCATCGACCTCGTCAAGCTCGGCTGGGGAACCGCGCTGGCGACCGGGAACCTGGAGCAGAAGCTGCGCACCTACCGCGCGCATGGGATCCCGGTCGTGCTCGGCGGGACACTCACCGAGCTGGCGATCGCCCAGGACCGGCTCGATCAGCTGACCAAGTGGCTGCACGAGCTCGGGCTCGAGCACATCGAGGTGTCCGACGGCACGATCGAGCTCCCCCACGACCACAAGCTCGAGCTGATCGGGCGCTTTGCGCGCGAGTTCGTGGTCCTGTCGGAGGTTGGTTCCAAGGACGACACGCGGATCATGGCGCCGTACCGCTGGGTCGAGCAAATCGAGCAGGAGCTGGCGGCGGGGGCCTGGAAGGTGATCGCCGAGGCCCGCGAAAGCGGCACCGTCGGGATCTTCCGCCACGACGGCGAGGTCCGGATGGGCCTGATCGACGAGATCGCCCACGCGGTCGCGGTCGAGCGGATCCTGTTCGAAGCTCCGCGCAAGGACCAGCAGGTGTGGTTCGTGCGTCGCTTCGGGCCGGACGTCAACCTCGGCAACATCGCCCCCGACGACGTCCTCTCGCTCGAGACGATCCGCCTCGGCCTGCGCTCGGACACGGTCGGCGCCGGCGCGTTTGGAGCGTGACCGACGCCCCCGGCGCCGGCGCGGTGCCCCCGGCGATCCTGCTGGCGCGCCACGGCGAGACCGACGACAACCTCCCGCCGCGGCGCTTTCAGGGCTTCATCGACACGCCCCTCAACGACACGGGCCGGCGGCAGGCGGCGGCGCTGGCCGAGCGGGTCGCGTCCCGGCGGATCGCTTCGCTGTGGTGCTCGGACCTGTGCCGAGCCCGGGAGACCGCTGAGGCCGTTGGCCGGCGCCTCCGGCTCACGCCGCGCCCCGATCCACGGCTGCGCGAGGGCTATCGCGGGCGCTGGGAGGGTCGGCTGTTCGTCGACGTCGCGGATCACGAGCCGGCCCGGTACGCCGCGTGGCTGCGGGCCGGGGAAGGCTTTCGCTTCCCCGGCGGCGAGTCGCTGCGCGAGCACGCCGACCGCGTCGCCGCGGCCGTCGACGAGATCCGCCGCTGCGGCGAGCTGCCGGCACTGATCGTTTGCCACGGTGGCAGCATCCGGGTGATGCTCAGCCTGCGCGACCCGCGAGGACTCGACGCGTTTCATCACTTCAACGTGCCCAACGTCGAGGTCGTCGCGCTATGAGCCGCCTCCCGGCGCTTGGGTTCGCGGCGCTGGTCGTGGCGACCGTGGCGGCATTCTTCGTCACGCAGCATCTGAAGGTGACGACGCCCCTGATCGCCGGCGCACCCGCGGCGGTGCCGTCCTGGATCAACCCGGTCGACGGCGTTACCTGCGGTCCGCCCACCGAGCGCGTCAACCACCGCGTGATGAAGATCTCTTTCTATCTCCTGCACCGGTCCGACGACGTCGACGTCTATATGGTCGATCAGAGCGGCACGATCGTCGCCACGCTCGCGACCGGCCGCTATATGCGCGGCGGGGCGCATCCGGTGCGCACGCTGTTCACCTGGAACGGCCGTGAGGACAACGGGCGAGTCGCGCCCGACGGCACCTACTACATCCGCGTCGCGCTCCTGCACCAGGGCCGCACGCTCGACATCGCCAGCCCCGCCGGCACGCTCGAGCCGGTGACGGTCCGGACCGTGCCTCCGCACCCGGTCGTGACCGGCGTCACCCCCTTGACGTACCCCCAGCCCAGCGCCGGCAAGGTCACGATCCACTACACCGGCAACGAGCACCGCGGCGCCACCGTGCTGCTGTACCGCACCGATCTGCCGGGCGGCCCGAAGCTGATCAAGCAGTTCCCGACCCCATGGAACGGGCAGGCAGTCGACTGGAACGCGACCGTTCGCAACGAGCGTCCCGCCCCGCAAGGGGTCTACCTGTTCGGCCTCCAGGTCACCGACGCGGCCTGCAACACCGGCCGGTTCCCGGCGACGATCCCGCCGGCGCCGGGGAGCACCCCGCACGCCGGCGTCACCGTCCAGTACCTGGCCGCCACGCCGCCGCTCGATCCGATCCCCGCCGGCGGTCGGGCGCTCGTGCAGGTCGACGCACTGAGCCGGCCCTACACGTGGTCCCTGCGCCGCGCCGGCAACAGCACTCCGGTCGCCGCCGGCGATGCGCGTAGCGACCAGCTGCGCGTCCCCGTGCCCGCCGGCGGCGCAGGGCTGTACGAGCTCTCGCTGCGCTCCGGCGGTCACGCGACCGAGGTGCCGATCGTCGCGAGCGCCGACGGCACGACCGGCGGCCGAGTCACGTCGAGTGCCGCCGCCGGGGCCGCTGCCGCCGGCGCCCACACCGCCACCCCGCCGGCGAAGCTGCTCGTCGTCCTACCCGCGCTTACGTGGCAAGGGCTCAACCCCCAGGACGGCGACGGCGACGGGTTGCCCGACACGCTCACCGCCGGGCTCGCGGTCGCGCTTGCGCGCCCGTTGCTCGACGGGCTGCCGGCGGGCTTTGACGACGAGGCAGGGCTGCTGGCCTACCTCGACAGCGCGCAGCTGGCGTACGACCTGACGACCGACGTGGGGCTGATCGACGGCCGCGGGCCGCAGCTGTCTGGCTACAGCGGCGTGGTCCTCGCCGGCAGTGAGACCTGGCTGCCCGCGTCGATGTGGTTGCGGCTACGCGCATACGTGCTCAACGGCGGCCGCGTGCTGTCGCTCG
Organism: Solirubrobacteraceae bacterium; assembly: GCA_049518835.1. Taxonomy (GTDB): domain Bacteria; phylum Actinomycetota; class Thermoleophilia; order Solirubrobacterales; family Solirubrobacteraceae; genus Palsa-465. Next base: position 7,727 of record JBEKRJ010000060.1, on the reverse strand, counting down.
GGATCGACTCGCTGCGGGCGTCGGTCACCGTGCAGCTTCCGGTTGCCGGGTCGCTGCTGCGGGCGCGGGCGCTGGACCCAACGCAGCCGGCCGGCGCCGACGTGTTCGGAGCCCGCGCCGGCAGGCTCGTCACGCACAACAGCCACCCGATCACCGCGGTCCGCGATGGCCTCGGGATCTTCACCGGCACGACTGGCGCGTGGCCGGGCTTTGCCTCCTACGAGCCGATCGCCTCGGTCCAGGGGGCCACCATCGCCTCGGACGCAGGCGCTGGACCGGGGGCTGGCCCGGGCGCCGGTGCGGGCGCCGGCGCACCGCCTGCAATCGCCGGCTTTCGCCTCGGCCAAGGGGTCGTCGTCGAGATCGGGATCGCCGGCTTCGGCTCGAGCCTGCAACGCAGCCCCGACTCCCAGCAGCTGCTGCATCGCCTCTGGACGGTGCTCGCGGCCTAGCCCCAAACTGACCTTTTCACTGTGGCTGCCTACCTGAAGCGCTTGGTCTCCTCGCTGGCCGCTTACCAGCTCGCCGATCTCGTCTCGAAGTTCATCGCCGTGCTGCTGCTGCCGGTCTACACCCGGTACATCGCGCCCGCCGGCTATGGCGTCGTCGAGCTGCTCGGCAACGGCGTCATCTTCGTCAGCATCCTGGTTCGCTTCGGGATCATCGAGGCATTCCTGCGCTACCACTTCAGCGACGTCGACCAGGCGCGCCGTGACGCGCTGGCGCGCCGCGCGGTCGGCTTCCTGCTGATCGCGACGACAATCGCGTCGGCCGCGCTCGCGGCCGCCGCCGCACCGCTGTCGAAGGTCGTGCTCAGCCACCGCGATCCAACGACGTTCCTGATCGCGGTGCTCGGGCTGTGGGCGTTCACGAACCTCGAGCTCGCCTACGGGCTGCTGCGCGTCGACGAGCGGCTGCGGGCGTATGCGACCGCCTCGCTCAGCAACGTGCTGCTGACGATCGCCAGCTCGGTCGTGCTCGTCGTCGGTCTGCACCAGGGCGCGCGGGGGCTGCTGCTGGGCAACTACGGCGTCTCGGCGCTGGTGCTGCTGGCGCTCTGGTGGACGATGCGCCGGCGTTTGATCGTGCGCCGCGCCCCGCCTGAGCGCCTCGCCGTGCTGCTGGCGTTCGGGCTGCCGACGGTGCCCGCCGAGGCGTCGGTCTACGCGCTGAGCATCGTCGACCGGTACTACATCTACCACGACCGCAGCCAGGCGCTCGCCGGCCTGTACTCGATCGCCGTCAAGCTCGCCGGCGCAGTCGCGTTCATCGTCCGCGCGTTTCAGTATGCGTGGCCACCGCTGGCGTACTCGGTTTCCGATGACCGCGAAGCCGCTCGTCTGTACGGTCTCGTCGCGACCTATTACCTGCTCGTCAGCAGCTGGGTCGTCGCCGCCCTCGCGCTGCTCGGTCGGTGGGTGCTGCGCCTGCTGACAGCGCACGCGTACTACGGCGCGTATCGGGCGCTGCCGTGGGTAGCTTTAGGCTGGGCGCTGTACGGGCTGTGGGTCGTGTTCCTCGTGATCGCTGGACGAGCAAAGGTGACAACGCGCAACTTTCCTGCTTCCCTCGCCGGTCTTGCTGCGAACATCGTGCTGATCGTCGCGCTCGTGCCGTCGCTCGGGATCGCCGGTGCCGGGATCGCGCTGTGCGGCGCGTACGTGGTGATGCTGACGGTGATGCACCTGCTCACGCGTGGCGTGTTCGCGGTCTCGTTCGAGTGGCGGCGGCTGGGCCAACTCGCGGTCGTGATCGGCGGGCTGGCCACGGCCGGGGACCTCCTGCTCCCGACTCACGGCGCGGTCGGCTGCCTGACCCGAGCGCTCGTCTGCCTGTTGATCCCGGGCGCCCTGCTCGGCACCGGGTTTGCGCACCCGCAGGAGCTATCGCACCTGCGCGCGCTTGCGGTTCGCGTCAGGCGACTGTCCGCGGCCGCGGTGAGCCGCTAGTGGTGCGTCCTGCAGGATCGGCCACTAGGGGTCCTAGATCGACCGGCCGGCGGTCAGTGCCGTGATCCCGTTCGCGACCCGGGCGGCGCCTTAGATGGAGCGCCCCACGGTCAGCGTCGTGATGCCGTTCGCCGGCAACCTGGCGGCCGCGCGGACGGCGATCGCGACGTTGCGCGGGCTTTGCACTGGGCCGGGGGACGAGCTGATTCTCGCGGATAACGCGGGCGTCGTCGGCCTTGGCGACGACGGCGTCATGATCACCGCCGCCGCCGGCGAGCGGTCACCCGCCCACGCCCGCAACGCCGGCGCCGCACGGGCGCACTGCGACTGGATCCTGTTCCTCGATGCCGACTGCACCGCTCCGGGCGGGCTGCTCGACGCCTACTTCCGGCAGCCCATCTCTGCAGCGGTCGGCGCGCTAGCCGGTGAGGTCGCCGCTGCGCCGGCGGGCGAGACGCTCGCCGCGCGCTACGGTGCCGCCCGCAGCTTCCTCAACCAGGAAGCCCACCTCGCCCACCCGTATCGCCCCCGGGCAGTCGCGGCCAATCTGTTGGTCCGGCGGGCAGCGTTCGAGCAGATCGGCGGCTTTTATGAGGGCGTGCGCGCTGCGGAGGACACCGACTTCAGCTGGCGACTTCAGCAGGCGGGTTGGCGGCTGGAGGGGCGCGCCGAGGCGCGGGTCGAACATCGCTACCGCACGACGGTCCAGGACCTGCGCCGTCAGTGGCGTGGCTATGCGGCCGGCAGGGCGTGGCTCGGTCGCCGCTACGAGGGCTTCAGCCCCGAGCCGGCGGTGCGACGGGCAGCGCGACGCGCGTTGCGGATCGCGCACGGCCGGCGCGACGACTCGTTCGAGACGGCCGCGCAACAGTCGGGCGTGGTTGC